>CAZNTY010000001.1:0-5579 GCA_964576085.1 uncultured Undibacter sp.
TCCTGCGTCTTCTTCGGCAGGTCCTTCCATTTGGTGTCGAGCGTGAAACGGTAGTGCTTGCCGAGCGCCTCCAGCGTCTGCGTATAGTAGGGCGAGGACGACTTGGCCCACGGCGCGATGGCGCCCTTGCGCAGCGTGGCGTCGCGGTCCGGGATCACCAGGTCGGCGTCGATGTGCTGCTCGACGCCGAGCCCGCCGCACTCCGGGCAGGCGCCGAACGGATTGTTGAACGAGAACAACCGCGGCTCGATCTCGGGAATGGTGAAGCCGGACACCGGACAGGCGAACTTCTCGGAGAAGGTGAGGCGCTCGGCATTGGCGTTACGGCCGCGGTTGGCGGCGGCGCCGGTCGCCTTGCTGTCGGCGAGTTCGATGACCGCCAGCCCATCCGCGAGCTTGAGGCACTGCTCGAGCGAATCCGCGAGCCGCGCCGCGATGTCGGGCCGCACCATCAGGCGATCGACCACCACGTCGATGTCGTGGGTGAACTTCTTGTCGAGCGGCTTCACGTCGCCGATCTCGGAGAAGGCGCCGTCGACCTTGACGCGCTGGTAGCCCTTGCGCAGGAACTCGGCCAGCTCCTTGCGGTATTCGCCCTTGCGGCCGCGCACCACTGGCGCCAGCACGTAGATGCGGGTGCCCTCCGGCAGCGCGAGCACGCGGTCGACCATCTGCGACACGGTCTGGCTCTCGATCGGCAGGCCGGTGGCCGGCGAGTAGGGGATGCCGACCCGCGCCCAGAGCAGCCGCATGTAGTCGTAGATTTCGGTGACGGTGCCGACGGTCGAGCGCGGGTTCTTCGAGGTGGTCTTCTGCTCGATCGAGATGGCGGGCGACAGGCCGTCGATCTGGTCGACGTCCGGCTTCTGCATCATCTCGAGGAACTGCCGGGCATAGGCCGACAGGCTCTCGACGTAGCGGCGCTGGCCCTCGGCATAGATGGTATCGAAGGCGAGCGACGACTTGCCGGAGCCGGACAGGCCGGTGAACACCACCAGGGCATCGCGCGGGATCTCGACGTCGACGTTCTTGAGGTTGTGCTCGCGCGCACCGCGGATGGCGATGACGCGGCTGTCGGGACGAGATGTTTGCTTGGGACCGGCCATGACTGCTCTGCTCGGCGAGCGACGGCCGAGAACTGCTAGGTAAGGCCGGAACGTAGCCAGAACAAGGCCGGGAAGCCAGTTACGGTGACCGTAAAGGTCGGGAAATCCACCGTCATGAACAGAAAGGCCGGCTGGTTCAGCCGGCCTTTCAGCATCGTGTAGGGGGCGTTGGGTTCAAGCCTAAATCGTCGGCTCAGAACCGGTAATTGATACCGGCCCTGACGATATTGGTCTTGAAGCTGACATCGACCCCGCCGCCGCACGCCGCGATATTGCACGAGGCTTTGCCCAGGTCGGCATAGAGGTATTCGATCTTGGCAGACCAGTTGGCGAGGAACGCCCATTCGACGCCCGCGCCGACCGTCCAGCCGACCCTGGTGTCGTCATCGGTGCCCGCACCGGTATCCATCTTCACCTGGCCGACCGCCGCGCCGCCCGTGATGTAGGGCAGGAACCGATCGAAGGCGTAGCCGATGCGGCCGCGCACGGTGCCGAACCACGGGACCTTGGTTTCGACCCCGGTGCTGTCGCCCTTCATGTCGCTCCAGTCGAGATCGGCTTCGATGCCCCAGACGAAGTTCCCGGTCTGCAGGTTGTAGCCAAGCGTGCCGCCGACCAGCGCGCCATTGACGTCGAAGCGGCTGACGCCCGGATTCCAGTCGGATTTGCCGAAGCCGTAGCCGGCGTTTAGGCCGACATAGAAGCCGGTCCAGGTGAAGACCGGCGCCACGTAAGCCGGCCCCTTGAAGACCGGCCTTGGCCCCAGGTCGGCGGCCCCCGACGGCGTTGCCATCGCCGCAACCGCCAAGCCCGCCAGGGCCGTTAGAATGAAACGTCTCATCGCTGTAACCTCCTGGTTATTTCGGCCGAAATAACGCAACAGGGCGTGGACGCTATATCTTGTGGATGATTCGAACTGTGACGCAAAAGCCACTATCGTCTTTTTAAGTTTCTGATCCAGCTTAGTGATTCGCCTCGCCGGTCTTGACCCAGACAGTGCATTGTGAGAACAGATCGAGAACATTAAATTGTGAGAAGTGGGGATGGCGGGCCGAAAATCTGCCCGCGTCCCTGTTGCGTCGTTACGGTGATCGAAAGCAGCGGGAGAGTGTCATGGCGGGTAGCGTGAACTAAGTGATCCTGATCGGCTATCTGGGAGCCGATCCCGAAATCCGTCGCACCCTGGACGGTAGGCCGATCGCGAACCTGCGCGTGGCAACCTCGGAAAGCTGGCGCGACAAGAACACCGGCGAGCGGCGCGAAAAAACCGAATGGCATCGCGTCGTGATCTTCAATGAAGGTCTGTGCAAGATCGCCGAGCAATATCTGCGGAAGGGCTCGAAGGTTTACCTCGAAGGTGCGCTGCAGACCCGCAAGTGGCAAGACAAGGACGGCAACGAGAAATACACGACCGAGGTGGTGTTGCAGGGTTTCAACTCGCAACTGACGATGCTCGACAGTCGTGGCGGTGGCGCCGGAAGTGAGGCGCCAAGCGAGTTCGGCTCGGGCGGCCCGTCCGTTCCGCGCGAACGCAAGCCGGCGATGGCCGGCGGCGGCCGTGATGACATGGACGACGAGATTCCGTTCTAGCCGCGCGGAGCGGTTCTCTCAGGAACCACCCCATCCTTGCCGAATTGAAGACTAAGGCGTCCGCCCGTCGCGGCCGCACGGCTTTTCAGTTCGGAGGTTCCCATGACTCGCCTCGTCATCCTCGCGGTCGCGGCGGCATTTGCCGTGCCAGCGCTCGCGCAAACGTCGTCACCGATGCAGTCGTCGCCAATGCAGCCGGCGGCGCAAAAGGCGTCGGCGATGACCCAGACGTTCGTCAAGAACGCGGCCATCACCGACATGTTCGAGATTCAGGCCGGCCAGCTCGCGCAGGACAAGGCCGACAGCGCCGCCTACAAGGATTTCGGCAAGATGATCGTCGATGACCACACCAAAACTGCGGACCAGATGAAGGCAATGCAATCGAGACTCCAGGGGACGCAAATCCCGACAGAGCTCGACGCCAAGCACAAGAACTTGCTGGCGAAGCTCCAGTCGGCGTCTGGTGCAGGCTTCGAGAACCAGTTCAAGTCTGCCCAGATCGACGGCCATCAGGACGCGATCAAGATGTTCGAGAATTACGCGGCAAAGGGCGACAATGCCGATCTGAAGAAGTTCGCGCAGGAAACCCTGCCGACGCTCAAGACGCACCTTCAACACGCGCAGGCTCTACCCAAGGGCAGCGCCGCGCCGACTGTCGGCAGCGGATCGAAGATGAAATGACGGCGCCCCCTAGCGGCGAGACATGAACGTCTGGAAGTCGAGAGCGGGCTCCGTCGCGCGTGCTGCAGCAAAGGCGCGGTTGAGCTCGCGCTTGCGCAGCAGTCCGTCGCGCGCGCTGGCAGCCGTCGCTGCCGATAAGCCAAGCCTGTCGCCCTTCTCCAGCCGCTCGATCAGCGCCGTATAGCTTTGCTCGAATCCTGCAGCAGACGTGTCGTTATGCGACAGTGAACCGCTCACGACGCGATATTCGGACAGCGTCCGGCCGATCATCGTCAGACCGCCGAGGTGATCGATCAGGCGCAGGTTGGCGACGAAGTCCTCACCCAGTTCGATGCCAGCGAGCCGTGGCTCGGCATGCTCACGCGCGACCAGCGGAAACAGCGGCACCGAGAGGTCGAGCAGCGCCGCGACGTCGAGCCGCTTTTGCCCGAAGTTTCGATCAAAGGCGCGGTACAGCACGGCCCCGGTCGCGTCTGCGATAACGACCGGGTTATCGGTCGCGGCGCCGTCGGCCTGCGCGATCGGCAGCAGGGTTTCCAGTCGACGGGGCAGGAAGACGTCATCTGCATCAAGAGCTGCGATGGCATCACCACGCGCGGCCGCCAGTCCGACATTGCGCGCATGGTGACAGCCTGATCCGGTGCGCCCGGTCGACACGAAACGCAGGCGTTCATCGGTGATGCGGTCTGCAAGCAGTGTCGCGTGATAATCGACGCCATCATCGGCGACGACGATGACTTCGATGTCGCGCCACGTCTGCGCCAGCGCGCTGCGCACCGCACGCGCCAGTGTCCGCTCGGCCCGATAAGCCGGGATGATGACGGAGATCAGCATCTACGTTGCGAACAGGACCCGCACGCCGTCGACGACGAATTGAACGGCGAGGGCTGCCAGCAGCACCCCGAGCAGCCGCGACAGCACGATATTGCCGGTGACGCCGAACAGCCGGGCGATGCGGGTGGCCAGAACAAAGGCGGCCACGCAGATCAGGCACACCGCGACGATCACGCCGATCAGCAATCCCATCCGCAGCGGATCGCCGTTGCTGCGTCCCGCAAGCAGCACCGTCGCGGTGATTGCACCCGGACCCGCCATCAGCGGAATGGCGAGCGGGAAGGCGGCGATGTTGCGCATGTGCTCCTCGACCGCCTGCTCGGCGGTTTGCGACTGGCGCTGGGTGCGCACGCCGAACACCATCTCCGACGCGATCGAGAACAGCAGCAGGCCGCCGGCGATACGGAACGCCGGCAGTGAGATCGCGAGCTGACGCAACAGCCACTCGCCGACCAGCGAGGTGCCGATCAGGACCACGGCGGCGATCAGGCTGGCGCGCAACGCGACGCTGCGGCGCGCGCGGGGCGGCAGGCCGTGCGTGATGCCGATGAAGGTCGGCACCAGGCCGACCGGATCGACGACCACCAGCAGAGTGACGAGCGCGGAAATGACGAAGTCCATCGGCATGACGCGGACCTAACCGGGGCTCCGAGCGAGGGTCAAATCGCGCCGGCCAATGTCGGTCTTGCATAACAGCAAATCGATCTTAAGTAATTGGAACAACAAACGAAAAAGGCCGGGACAAGGGATGCTTTGTCGTGGTCAGGCCGCCCTGAATCAGTTAATGAAAACCAGACTGATCTGCTGGATTCCAGACCTTGGCTGACAACGAAAATCCGAAATCGGGGGACGGAAGTCCCACCGACATCAAGCCCATCTCGATCACCGACGAGATGAAGCGCAGCTATCTCGATTACGCGATGAGCGTGATTGTGGCGCGGGCGCTGCCGGACGTGCGCGACGGCCTCAAGCCGGTGCACCGTCGCATCCTCTATTCGATGAACGAGCAGGGCCACACGCCCGACAAGAAATACGTCAAGTCGGCCCGCATCGTCGGCGACGTGATGGGCAAATATCACCCGCACGGCGACCAGGCGATCTACGACTCGCTGGTACGCATGGCGCAGGACTTCTCCATGCGCCTGCCGCTGATCGACGGGCAGGGCAATTTCGGTTCGGTCGACGGCGATCCGCCGGCGGCGATGCGCTACACGGAATCCCGGCTCGCCAAGCCGGCGATGGCGCTGCTCGACGACATCGACAAAGACACCGTCAGCTTCCAGGACAATTACGACAACACCGAGCGCGAGCCGCTGGTGTTGCCGGCGCGGTTCCCGAACCTGCTGGTCAATGGCGCTGGCGGCATCG
>CAZNTY010000002.1:0-7682 GCA_964576085.1 uncultured Undibacter sp.
TAGACATAGAACTGCCGCACGCTTGGAGCTTCGCGAATCGGGATGGCCGGGACAAGCCCGGCCATGACGGAGAGGAGGTCTGTGTCCTAGTAGGATCGTGGCAATGCCAGCACGTGCTCGGCGATGTACGACAGCACGAGATTGGTCGAGATCGGCGCCACCGTGTAGAGCCGCGTTTCGCGGAACTTGCGCTCGATGTCGAATTCCTCGGCAAAGCCGAAACCGCCGTGAGTCTGCACGCACATGTCGGCCGCGGCCCATGACGCATCGGCGGCGAGCAGCTTCGCCATGTTGGCCTCGGCGCCGATGTCGCCACCGGCGTCATAGCGGTCGGCTGCCTCGTGCACCATCAGTTCGGCGGCGCGCATCTGCGCATAGGCGCGCGCGATCGGAAACTGCACACCCTGATTGCGGCCGATCGGCCGGCCGAACACTTCCCGCGTTTTGGCATAGTCGGCCGCCTTGGCGATGAACCATTTGGCATCGCCGATGCACTCCGCCGCGATCAGGATGCGCTCGGCATTCATGCCTCCGAGGATATAGCGAAAGCCCTGCCCCTCCTCGCCGATCAGGTTCTCCGCAGGCACCCGCAGGTTCTCGAAAAACACCTCGGTGGTGGCGTGGTTCATCATCGTACGGATCGGCTTGATGGTAATGGCCTTGGCCTGTTCCTTCATATCGACGATGAACACCGACAGCCCTCCGGTGCGCGTTTTCGCCTGCTCCTTCGGCGTGGTGCGCGCCAGCAGCAGCATCAGGTCGGAATGCTCGGCACGCGAGGTCCAGATCTTCTGGCCGTTGATGACGTAACCATCGCCGTCGCGTTTCGCCGTGGTGCGCAGCGACAGCGTGTCGGTGCCGGAGGTCGGCTCGGTGACGCCGAAGGCCTGCAACCGCAACTCACCGGAAGCGATCTTCGGCAGGTATTTTTTCTTCTGCGCATCGTTGCCATGGCGCAGGATCGTGCCCATGGTGTACATCTGTGCGTGGCAGGCCGCGCCATTGCAGCCCGTGGCCTGGATTTCCTCCATGATTGCCGCAGCGGCGCGCATCGTGAGGCCGCTGCCGCCGTACTGCTCCGGAATCAGCGCCGCAAGGAAGCCGGCCTGCGTCAGCGCCTCGACGAATGCCGTCGGGTAGCCGCGCTCTCGGTCGAGCTTGCGCCAGTATTCACCGGGAAATTTCGCGCACAGCGCCCGGACCGACTGGCGGATGTCGGCATGGTCTTCGCTCATCTCAAGTCACCTCGGCACGGCCGTTGTTGATGGCAATTACGTCGCGCTCGAGCACGCGCGAGCGGAAACTTATCACGATGCCGGCCTTGCTATCGTCCTGCCAAATCTCGGTGCGGATGGTTTCGCCGGGATAGACCGGAGCCGAGAAGCGTCCGTCCATGCCCCGCACTCTCGTCGGGTCGTAGCTGCAGACCGCCTTCAGAATGGCGTGGCCGGCGATGCCGAAGGTCGCGAGCCCGTGCAGGATCGGACGGGGGAAGCCGGCCGCCCTGGCGAAAGCCGGATCGGCGTGAAGCGGATTGACGTCGCCGGATAGCCGATAGATCAGCGCCGCTTCCGGCCGCGTCGGCAGGTCGCAGACCATGTCGGGCGTGCGCTCCGGCAGCGGATGCGGCGGCGGCGTGTCGCGGCGCGGCCCGCCGAACCCGCCGTCGCCGCGGGCGAAGGTTGTCTGCCGCAGCGTGGCGATCGGCGCGCCGCTCGCTTTGTCGATGACCTCGCGCACCGAATAGATCAGCGCGCCCTTATCCGCGCCCTTGTCGATCACGTCGACCACGCGCGTGCGGCCGATCACGGCGCCTGTGGGCGTGACCGGTCGATGCAGGGTAAAGCCCTGCTCGCCATGGACGACCTTGGTCCAGTTCACGCCGCTCTGCGGATTGCGGAGCCAATAGGGCGTATAGCCGAGCACGAGCGCGAAGGTCGGCAGTGCCTTCAGGTCCTTCTCGTAAACGAAGGCAAGCTCCTGCCCGTTCATCGGGTCCTGGCCGAGGCCGAGGCCGAGCGCATAGAGGATCGCATCCTTCTCGGTATAGCTGTGCTCGACCTCGGGAATTTCGAGCGCGAGCAGCTTCTCAGGATCGATCGGCATGGGTCAGCCTGTGGGCGCCAGACTGCGCAGCATCACTTCGGATCCCAGTTGAACACATCGCCGGAACGTTCCAGCGGCGTCAACGCGGGGCCAAACGCGGCCTTGAGCTCATGGTCGATCGCCTGCGGCGTCCATCCCTCCGCCCGATGCAGTGTCTTGATCGGCCGCGTCTGGCTGAACAGAAAAATCTCATTGTTGCGCACCGAGAAAATCTGTCCCGAAATTCCCTCGGCGCGATCGGACGCCAGATAAACGACAAGCGGCGCGATCTTCTCCGGCGTCATCTGCTGTAGCTTGGCGACGCGCGCCTTCTCCTGTTCGCTGTCGGTCGGGATCGAGCCGATCATCCGGCTCCAGGCGAATGGCGCGATGCAGTTCGAGCGGACGTTGTAGCGCGCCATGTCGAGCGCAATGCCGCGCGACAGCCCGACGATGCCGAGTTTGGCCGCCATGTAATTGGCCTGGCCGAAATTGCCGATCAGGCCCGAGGTCGAAGTCATGTGGACGAAGGCGCCGGAATTCTGCTCGCGGAAGACGCCCGCTGCGGCGCGGCTCATGTTGAACGAACCGTTGAGATGCACCGCGATCACATCGGACCAGTCCGACCAGCTCATCTTGTGGAAGATGCGGTCGCGCAGGATGCCGGCATTGTTGACGACGATATCGAGCCGGCCGAACGCTTCGAGCGCCGCCTTCACGATGGCGTCGGCGCTTTGCGGTTCGGCGACGCTCAACGTCGAAGCAATCGCGCGGCCGCCGGCGCTTCGGATCTCGTCGACCACCTGCTGAGCTGGACCAGTATCGGCGCCGGAGCCATCGAGGCCCGCACCGACGTCGTTGACGACGATGGCGGCGCCCTCACGCGCAAGCAGCAGTGCGATGCCACGGCCAATGCCGCGCCCCGCGCCGGTAACGATGGCGACCTTGCCCTGCACGATAGCCCCGGCCATTATTTTACCCGCGATTCATTCTGGTTCTCGGCAAGTCCTTAACCACGTCCAACGACACCGTGACAAGCCCGCAGACGGGACGGGCGCGCGCTTTTCCTTGTGCCATCGGTGAAAGCGCGCGCGACGACGACAACTCTCATCAATTTTACAATTTATTCGCTGTGAGATTTTACGCGAGCTTATGGCGTAACGCGTTCAATCGCATCGACCAAAAACATTGGCTGGGGGGCCTATGTCGATTGGCGATGGATGGCGGCGCTTTGCGCCGGTTGCAAGCCTGTGCGTATTTCTGGTCGGCGCAGGCCAGAGCACAACGGTGAACGCCAGCGAGCTTGCGCGATGCAATGTCTTCGCCGCATCTCCTTACAACATCATCGTCGCGCCGAGTGTCATCACGTGGCGTGACGTGTCCGACAATCGTTTCGACGACGAGCAGAATTCGCCGGTCGCGCAGTTTATCGCCAATCCGGGCTATGACTGGTCGCTGATCGCGCGCAGCATCGCCAGGCAAGCCGCCGCGCCGATCTCCGGCCTCGCGTCGACCTACAATCCGCTGAATAACAAGGACATCGACGCCGGCAGCCTGCATACCGCATCGGGCGAGATTTATGATCCCGACGGCTGGACGGCGGCGATCCAGATCGATCTGCGCTGGATATTCAGTGGCGTGCGCTACGGCAGGAATTATCGACCGTCCTTCGCGCTGGTCGAGGCCGGCGACAAGCGCGCCATTGTCCGGATCAACGACGTTGGGCCGTTGGCGCCCGGCCGCATCATCGACCTCAACACGCGCGCGATGCACTACTTCGATCCGTCGATGCGAACCGGGGTCCTGAACGTCAGTGTGACCCCGCTGATGGGCAACGACTTCGTCGCCGGTCCGATCGAGCCGCCGGCCGTCGTGATGGCGGGGAATCTGCCGATTATAAGATAGCCCCTATCATGCCCGCGATCCCCATACCTCGTTGGCGATCTCGACGATCATCCTGAGCTTCGCCCACTGCTCATCCTCGGCGAGCGTGTTGCCCTCCTCGGTCGAGGCGAAGCCGCATTGCGTCGACAGGCAGAACTGATCGAGCGGCGCATATTTGGTCGCCTCCTCGATCCGCCGCTTGATGTCGTCGCGCGGCTCGAGCCGGCCGGTCTTGGAGGTGACGAGGCCGAGCACCACCCGCTTGTCGCCTTTCGGCAGGAAGCGCAGCGGCTCGAAGCCGCCGGCGCGGTCGGTGTCGTATTCGAGGAAGTAGCCGTCGTAGTTGCACTTGGCGAGCAGGCTCTCGGCGACCGGCTCGTAGCCGCCGGACGAGATGAAGGTCGAGCGGAAGTTGCCGCGGCAGACATGGGTGGTGATCGTCATGTCGGCGGGCTTCGCCTCCAGCGCCTTGTTGATGCAGCGCGTGTAGGTGTCCTCCAGGGGGTCGACGTCGAGGCCCCGCGCGCGGGCCTGCTGCAATTGCTCCTGCGAGCACAGATAGGCCCAGGCGGTGTCGTCGAACTGCAGATAGCGGCAGCCGGCGTCGTAGAACGCCTTGACCGCCTTCTGATAGGCGGCGGCGAGGTCATCGAAGATGTCGTCGCGCGAGGCATAGGCCGACTTCTCGACCGCATCCGGATCGAGCCGGAAATGCATGACGCTCGGCGACGGGATGGTCATCTTCGGCATCACCTTGGTGTTTGCCTTCAAAAACTTGAAGTGCTCGATCATCGGGTGATTGGAGAAGCCGATCTTGCCCTTGATGTGCAGGACGTGCGCCTTGGTCACCACGCCCTGGAACTGGATGCCGTGGCTGCCTTCGATCACCTCGACGCCGTCGAGCATGCCGAAGAAGTCGAAGTGCCACCAGGAGCGGCGGAACTCGCCGTCGGTCGCCAGCTTGAGGCCGACCTCCTCCTGCCTGGCGATCACCTTTTTAATCTCGGCGTCCTCGACCGCGCGCAGTTGGGCAGCGGTGATTTCCTTTTTCGCAAATTTGGCGCGCGCTTCCGCGAGATTTTTCGGGCGCAGGAAGCTGCCCACATGGTCGGCGCGGAATGGCGGTGGCGGATGGGACATGATCGCTCCTTGGTCGTTTCTTGTCGGTTTCCGTCCCACCCGGGCGGGCGACGACGGCCATAAGTCGCATACACCCGCGCTTTGCCAGAGGTAAAGCGGGCGGTATAGGTTGCCGCAGAAATCCGTGTCCGTGGTTTCGGTTAGAGGAAAACGACAATGCCTTACAAAAATCTCGAAGCGGCGATCCAGGCCGCCGGCGGCAACATCGTCCAGATGATGCGCAATTCGCAGATCGGCGCCTATGTCTATCCGGTGGTGGCGCCGGAATTCACCAACTGGCGCGACGAGCAGCGCGCCTGGGCGGAAACCTGCGTGCTGTTCGACCAGACCCACCACATGGTCAACCTGTTCGTCGAGGGGCCAGACGCGCTCAAGCTGCTGTCGCACCTCGGCACCAACTCATTCAAGAATTTCACCGTCGACAAGGCCAAGCAGTTCGCGCCGGTGAACTACAACGGCCAAGTGATCGGCGACGGCATCCTGTTCTACCTCGCCGAGAATTCGTTCGTGTTCGTCGGCCGCAACCCGACCGCCAACTGGATCCAGTTCAACGCGCAGGCCGGCAAGTACAACGTCAAGGTCGAATACGACGACCGCTCGCCGTCGCGGCCGATGGGGAAACCGGTATTCCGCAAGTTCTATCGCTATCAGATCCAGGGGCCGAACGCGCAGGACGTCATCAAGAAGCTCAACAACGGCGCGATGCCCGACATCAAGTTCTTCAACATGGGCACTATGACGATCGCCGGCCGCAAGGTGCGGGCGCTGCGCCACGGCATGGCCGGCGCGCCCGGCCTCGAAGTGTGGGGGCCGTACAACGAGGGCGAAGAAATCCGCACCGCTATCCTGGAGGCTGGCAAGGATTTCGGCATCGTTCCGGTCGGCTCGCGCGCCTATGCCACCAACACGCTGGAGTCGGGCTGGATCCCCTCGCCGGTGCCGGCGGTCTATACCGGCGACAAGATGAAGCCCTACCGCGAGTGGCTGCCGGGCACGAGCTACGAGGCCAACGCCTCGCTCGGCGGCAGCTTCGTGTCGAACAATATCGAGGATTACTACACGACGCCGTACGAGCTCGGCTATGACGGCTTCACCAAGTTCGACCACGACTTCATCGGCAAGGAGGCGCTGCAGGCGATGCAGGGCAAGGTGCATCGCAAGAAGGTGACATTCGCCTGGAACAACGATGACGTCACGAAGGTCTGGGCATCGCAGCTCGCGCCTCCCGGCGAGAACTACAAGTTCATCGACCTGCCGCTGTCGAACTATGCCTCGTCGTCGTTCGACGCGATCATGAGCGGCGGCAAGGTGGTCGGCGCCTCGATGTTCTCCGGCTACAGCTTCAATGCCCGCAAGATGCTGTCGCTCGGCTTCGTCGAGGAGCAGTATGCCAAGGTCGGCACCAAGCTCACGCTGGTGTGGGGCGAGGAGAACGGCGGCACCAAGAAGACCACGGTCGAGCGCCACAAGCAGTTCGAGATGCGGGTCGAGGTGGCGCCGACGCCGTACAGCGACCAGGCGCGCGAGACCTATCACCAGGGCTGGCGCACCGCGGCGAACGCTTAAGAGCAACAGGTCATTCCGGGACGCGCGCATTGTGCGCGGACCCGGAATCCCGCAGCATGCACCGAATCCGCATCTGGATTCCGGGTTCGCGGGCTAACGCCCGCGCCCCGGAATGACAATCCCTAGGAGGCCGCCATCGTTTCGACGCTGGCGGCCTCTTTACTTTTGGCGAGCGCATAACGTGCGGTGTCGATCAGGCCGCCGAACGAATAGTAATGCGGCGCGATGGCGCGGATGTCATCGGCCGCAGCAAGCGCATCGATGATCCGGTCAGGGCCCACATTGCCGAGCAGGCCCGCAGCCGCGCCGGACAGCAGCCCGCGCATCGAGGCGTTGACGCCGCAGCGGCGGGCGTAGCGCAACAGCGCCGGGACGCCGGTCGGACCTGCCATTCCGACATGAATCGGGGCAGTAATGCCGGCGGCGCGGAGCTTCCTGAGCCAGCTCATGATCGCCGGCGGATCGAACGAGAACTGGCTGACGATATGCAGCCGCAGGTTGGACTCGCGCGCAGCGGCAACCTTATCGTGCAGCGCACGCTCGATGACGTCCGCGGGAATTACAGAATGGCCTTCCGGATAGCCGCCGATGCCGATTTCGGCGATGCCGGCGCGCTGCAGGGCGCCGCTACGGATCAGAGCCAGCGCGTCCCGGTAGGGACCACGCTGCTCGGTATCGCCCGCCAGCACCAGCACGGTGCGGACGTCCGCCTCGTCGCGCAGCCGCGAGAGAAAATCGTTGAGCTCCGCAGCGCTTGCCAACCGGCGCGCGGTGACATGGACGACCGGTTCAAACCCGGCCCGGCGGACATGCGCGGCGGTCGCCGCATGCTCCTCATAGGATTGGGTCGGCACGGCGCTGAGATAAAGCCGATGTTCGCCACCGAGAAGGTCCGCGACCGCGTCGACCTCCGCAGGCCTGGGCCGCGTGGCCTCGATCGAGAAGCGGGACGCGAACGGGAGCATGACGGCCGCACCTATTCGCGCCGACGCGAGATGACAAAGGAT
>CAZNTY010000003.1:0-4354 GCA_964576085.1 uncultured Undibacter sp.
GATCCGCTCGCTGTTCGTGTCGATGCAGGAACTCAACAAGGGCGCACGCCGTCCAGCCGCGGTGCCGGCGAGCAAGCTGACCACGATCGGCATCGTGGGCGCTGGTTTTATGGGCGCCGGCATCGCGCAGGTGACGGCCGCGGCGGGACTCAATGTCGTGCTGATCGACCGCGACCAGGCCGCGGCGGACGCCCGCCAAGCCCGCGTGCAGAAGCGGCTGTCGGACAGCGTCGCCAAGGGCCGCATGAAGGGCGACGAGCGCGACGCGCTGCTTGCCCGCATCACGCCCTCCGCCGATTACGCCGCACTGAAGGGCTGCGGACTCGTTATCGAGGCGGTGTTCGAGGACCGCAAGGTGAAGGCCGACGTGATCGCGAAGGTCCAGGCGGTGATCGGCGACGACGTCATCCTGGCCTCCAACACTTCCACGTTGCCGATTACCTCGCTCGCCGCCGCGTTCAAGGACCCGGCGCGCTTCATCGGCATCCATTTCTTCTCGCCGGTCGACCGCATGCTGCTGACCGAAATCATCCTCGGCAAGCAGACCGGCGACAAGGCGCTGGCGGTCGCGCTCGATTACGTGCGCGCGATCCGCAAGACGCCGATCGTGGTCAACGACTCGCGCGGTTTCTACGCCAACCGCTGCGTGCTCAACTACATCCAGGAAGGCCACCTGATGCTGCTGGAGGGCGTCCCGGCGGCGATGATCGAGACCACCGCGCGCATGGCCGGCATGCCGGTCGGCCCTCTCTCGCTCAACGACGAGACCGCGCTCGACCTCGGTCTCAAGATCGTGCGCGCAGCGGAGGCAGACCTCGGCCCGCAGGCGATCAACGCCGAGCAGAAGAAACTGCTGGAAACGATGGTGGAGAAGCTCGGGCGGCTCGGCCGCAAGAACGGCAAGGGCTTCTACGACTATCCGCAGGGCCAGCCGAAGCGGCTGTGGCCGGGGCTTGCCGAACTGCTGCCGAAGAAGCTGACGCGCGAGGAGGTCGAGGCGCTCGATGTCGAGGAACTCAAGCAGCGTTTCCTGGTGGTGCAGGCGGTCGAGGCCGCGCGCACGTTCGAGGAGCATGTCGTAACCGACGTGCGCGAGGCCGATGTCGGCTCGATCCTCGGCTTCGGCTTCGCGCCGTTCACCGGCGGCACGCTGTCCTACATCGACATGATGGGTACGAAGCGCTTCGTCGAACTCTGTCGGCGCTTCGAGAAGAAATACGGCGCCCGCTTCGCGCCGCCCAAGCTCCTGGTCGACATGGCCGACCGCGGCGAAAGCTTCTACGGCCGCTTCGCGCCAAGCCGCAAGGCGGCATAGCCGCGCGGGCCGGCCGGCACGCGGCGCGGCGAGCATGTGCTAAGTCACGCCGATGCCCAAGCCCGCGCCAATATCCAAGCCGTCTGGATCGCTGCTGCGCTGGCGGGAGATGCCCGGCAGCGTGTGGACACTCGGCCTGGTGTCGATGTTCATGGATATCTCGTCCGAGATGATCCACGCCTTGCTGCCGATCTACCTCGTCGCCGTGCTCAACGCCTCGACGCTCACGGTCGGCATCATCGAAGGAATCGCCGAAGCGTCCGCCTCTATCACAAAGATTTTCTCCGGGGCGCTCAGCGACTATCTGGGCCGGCGCAAGCTTCTGGCGGCGCTCGGCTACGGCCTTGCCGCGCTGACCAAGCCGGTCTTCCCGCTGGCGACGAGCATCGGCTGGCTGACGGCGGCGCGCTTTATCGACCGGGTGGGGAAGGGCATCCGCGGCTCGCCGCGCGACGCGCTGATTGCCGACCTGACCCCGGCCGACCTGCGCGGCGGCGCTTACGGATTGCGGCAATCGCTCGATACGATCGGCGCCGTCGCCGGCCCGTTGCTCGCGGTCGGCCTGATGGCCGCATTCGCCGATGACTTCACCATCGTGTTCTGGGTCGCTGTGGTCCCGGCTTTTGCTGCAGTCGGGATCATCACGTTCGGCGTACAGGAGCCGTCTCGTCTCGGCCGGGGCAAGGTGGAGGCTCCGCTGTCGCGTCGCGAATTGATGCGGCTCGGTCGCGCGTTCTGGATGATCGTCGCAGTGGCCACCATCTTCACGCTGGCCCGCTTCAGTGAGGCTTTCCTGCTGCTGCGGGCGCAGTCCGTCGGCCTGCCGGTGGCGCTGGTCCCCCTGGTTCTCGTTGTCATGAACGTCGTCTATACGGCGACGGCGTGGCCGGCGGGCGCGCTGTCGGATCGCATCGGGCGATACGGGGTCGTCACGGTCGGATTCGCTGTGCTGATCCTTGCCGACCTGGCGCTCGCCATCAGTGCGGACATCGCGATGGTGATGGTCGGCGTGGCGCTATGGGGCCTGCATATGGGGCTCACGCAGGGCCTGCTGGCGGCGCTGGTTGCTGACACCGCGCCGGAAAACCTGCGCGGCACCGCGTTCGGCATGTTCAATTTGATGAGCGGGCTCGCTATGCTGGCCGCCAGCATCATCGCGGGCGCCTTGTGGGAGATTGCCGGCCCGGCCGGCACATTCCTCGCCGGGGCTGGCTTCACCGCGCTGGCCCTCGCGGCGTTGCCGTTCGTGCGCTGGCGCGCCGCCCGTCGCCGCGGTTCTCCCGCAGACGCGAGCCGACAAGAAACATCACCCTAATGTCAAACCACCACTGTCAGCCGTTTCACCGCGCGGGTGATGCCGGTATAGAGCCAGCGCTCGCGCATGTCGGAAAACGCGAAGCTCTCGTCGAACAACACCACATCATCCCACTGTGAGCCCTGTGCCTTGTGCACGGTCAGCACATAACCGTAATCGAACTCGTCATACGGCTTGCGACGCGACCAGTCGATCTGCTCGATGCCGCCGGTGAAGCATTCCGGCCGCACCGATACCTTGACACCGCGCGCGCCGCTTTCGTCATCCGGCAGCAGCCATAGCGTCATGATGCCGGTCTTGGCGCCGCCCTTGGCGCCGCCTTTGCGTCCGCCGCGCTCTTTCACGCTCCAGAGCGCGCCGTTGAACAGGCCCTTCTTGCGGTTGTTGCGCAGGCAGACCAGCTTGTCGCCGGCCGCCGGCATCGAATCGGCATAACCGCGCCGCTCGCGCAGCCGCATGTTATAGCTGCGCCGCGTTGCGTTGCGCCCCACCAGCACCTGGTCCGCGTCGAGCACGCGCTGCGGATCGAGGTCGCTTTTGCGTACCACCTCGGTGTCGCCGTAGCGGCCAGGCTCGAGATATTCACCGGCACGGACCTCCATCGACAGCCGCACGATCGGGTCGTCCTGCGCCTGCCGGTGCACTTCGGTCAGCATCACGTCGGGCTCAGCCTCGGTGAAGAAGCCGCCGGCATTGGCACCGGTCTGGATCGGCGGAAGCTGCGCCGGATCGCCGAGCACCAGCACCGGCACGCCGAACGACAGCAGGTCGCGGCCGAGTTCGGCATCGACCATCGAGCACTCGTCGATGATGATGAGGTCGGCCTTCGAGGCCGGCGCGTCGTCCCACAGGTCGAAGCTCGGGATTTCCTCGCCGCTTTCCCGCGCGCGATAGATCAGCGAATGGATGGTGGAGGCGCCGCGACAGCCCTTACTGCGCATCACCGCGGCGGTCTTGCCAGTGAAGGCGGCGAACTTCACCTCGCCGTCGACGGCTTCGGCGATGTGGCGGGCGAGCGTGGTCTTGCCGGTGCCGGCATAGCCGAACAGCCGGAACACCTGCGGCGTACCATTGGTGCCGGGCTTCGCCTTGCGCCAGGCTTCGACTGCCTTGAGCGCGCTGTCCTGCTGGGGAGAAAAGTCGGTCATTTTTGGTCTCAACACCTCATCATAATATCAAAAGAACAAAAATAGAACATTGCTTTAAAAGCCCTTATATTTTGCGGATTTCCGGCATTGCCCTTTGCGGTTCCCCATGTTTAAGGTCGCGACCTTTTTGCGTCGAGGAAACGAGAAGAACCGCGGATGGCCCGTGACCAGATCGACATGACCCCGATCGAGACCCGCGACGAGCTGGTCGCGTGGTTCGAGGCGGGCTGCAAGCCGAAGGCGCAGTGGCGGGCAGGCACCGAGCACGAGAAGTTCGCCTTCACCATCGATCACCGGCGGCCGGTGCCCTACGAGGGCCGCCGCTCGATTCGCGCCCTGCTGGAAGGCCTGCATGGCCTGCTCGGCTGGGAACCGATCATGGAGGGCGACAATATCATCGGCATGTTCGACGTGACCGGCGGCGGCGCGATCTCGCTTGAGCCGGGCGGCCAGTTCGAGCTGTCCGGCGCACCCTTCGACAACGTGCACCAGACCGCCGCCGAGCTGTTCGCTCACCTTGCGCAGCTGCGCGAGGTGGCCGGTCCGCTCGGCATCGGCTTCCTCGGCATGGGCATG
>CAZNTY010000004.1:0-1904 GCA_964576085.1 uncultured Undibacter sp.
GGTGTTGGACAGGAACACTGACGAGTGCCGGTCGAAGGTCAGCTTGCCGTCCGGTTTGGGATAATCGATCCGCGCGCACTCCGCCGACGGCTTGAGCGAGGCGTAATCCGGATAGCCGTGACTTTGCGTGCCGAACAGCGAAAAGCCGAACGTGTTGGTCCACATGTCGAGGCCGCCGAGCGCAATGCCGGCGAGCGTGCCGAATTTCGACCACAGCGGCTTGGCATTGCGCACGCGGTAGAGGTCGCGACCGATCGCGGAGCCCCGCCACGCCTCGTCATAGCCGGCGAGGTCGTCATGGGCGCGCCCGGCGGCGAGCGCCGCCGCCACCTGCTCCGCTGCCAGCATCCCGGACAGCATGGCGTTGTGGCTGCCCTTGATGCGCGGCACGTTCATGAAACCGGCGTCGCAGCCGATCAACGCGCCGCCCGGGAAGGTGAGCTTCGGCACCGACTGGTAGCCGCCTTCGGTCAGCGCCCGCGCGCCGTAGGAGAGCCGCTTGCCGCCCTCGAACGTGTCGCGGACCAGCGGATGGGTCTTGAAGCGCTGAAACTCCTCGAACGGCGACAGGTAAGGGTTCGTGTAATTGAGATGAACGACGAAGCCGACCGACACCAGGTTATCGTCGAAGTGATAGAGGAACGAGCCGCCGCCGGTCGCATTGTCGAGCGGCCAGCCGAACGAGTGCTGCACCAGGCCCTTGCGGTGCCTGTCCGGGGCGACCTGCCACAGCTCCTTGAGCCCGATGCCGAATTTTTGCGGCTCCCGCCCCTCGGCGAGACTGAATTTTGCGATCAGCTGCTTGCCGAGATTGCCGCGCGCGCCCTCCGCGAACAGCGTGTATTTCGCGCGCAGCTCCATGCCGCGGGTGAAGCCGTCCTTGTGCTTGCCGCTCTTGCTGATGCCCATGTCGCCGGTGGCGACGCCGGCCACCGCGCCGCCGGCATCGTAGAGCACCTCGGCGGCGGCAAATCCGGGATAAATCTCGACGCCGAGCGCCTCGGCCTTGCCGGCGAGCCAGCGGCACACGCTGCCGAGCGACACGATGGAGTTGCCGTGATTGTTCATCAGCGGCGGCATCATGAGGTTCGGCAGCCGCACCGCCCCTGACGCGCTGAGATAGTAGAAGCGGTCGTCGGAGACTGTCGTCTTGATCGGGCTGTCTTCGCCCTCCCAGCCCGGCAGCAGCCGGTTGAGGCCAACCGGGTCGATCACCGCGCCCGACAGGATATGCGCCCCGACCTCGGAGCCCTTCTCGACCACCACGACGGACAGGTCGGGCGCGAGCTGCTTGAGCCTGATCGCAGCCGACAGGCCGGCCGGACCGGCGCCGACGATCACGACGTCGAACTCCATCGCCTCGCGGGCGGGCAACTCTTGCGCCGGCAGGTCCTCGGCCATGAACGGCTCCTGTTACCCCACTCATACTGCGCCGGTCGTGGGCCGCCTACTGCCCGGCGCGGCCCGCTGTTGAAAATCCGGCCCGGCGCAACCACCTCCATCGAAACCGGACGTCCCGACCCATATATTTGGCGACAGCATGCCGATCGAGCCCAAAGCCGCGCGCGATATTCTCGATTTCTACGCCGAGGCCGGCGTCGACGCGCTGCTTGGCGAAACGCCGGTCGACCGGTTTGCCGCCGATCCGCCTGCGCCGCCGTCGCCCGCCGCCGGACCGAAGGCAGCGCCGGCGCGTGCCTCCGCGGTCAGGAGCGCGGCGCCCCTGGCCGTCCCGGCGCCGGATGTTGCCGCGATGGAAGCGCGCGAGGCGGTCAAGAGCGTTGCGACTCTCGACGAGCTGCGCGCGGCGCTGGACCGCTTCGAGGGGTGTGCGTTGCGGGCGACCGCGACGCGGCTCGTGTTCGCCGACGGCAATCCGCAGGCGCGCGTGATGTTTGTCGGCG
>CAZNTY010000005.1:0-3181 GCA_964576085.1 uncultured Undibacter sp.
ACGGACGCGGCGCAGCCGTTCTTTGCCGACCCCCGGCCCATTTCCATCCGGGCCGTGGTCGCACAAACCGGTGCTCCAGTCACGTTCGACGGCTTTTCGATAGATCTTCCGCAATGAAAGCTTCTGCCAGTTGCGGCTCGATCCACGGCCAGTCCGGCAACTGGTTGCGGAACCAGGTGAGCTGCCGCTTGGCATAGCGGCGGGTGTCCATCACCGCGCCGGCAGCGACTTCTTCAATCGGAATTTCACCGTTCAGATGCCGGATCAGCCACGGGACGCCGTGCGCCTTCATTGCTGGCAATGACGGATCGAGCCTGCGTGCGGCCAGAGCACGTACTTCGTCGAGCGCGCCCGCTTGCAGCATGACGCCGAACCGCGCCTCGATGCGCGCCACCAGCGCGGTGCGCTCGATCTTGAGGAAAACCTTCACCGCCTGCCGGCCGTCAATGAGCGGTGGCAAACCCTGCCGATGCCAATCCGACAGCGAGCGACCGGTGGTCTTCAGGACCTCCAGCGCGCGGCCGATACGCGAGCGGTCGTTCGGCATCAGTCGATGAGCGGTTTCAGGATCAACACGCACAAGCTCGGCGTGCAGCGCGCTCGCCCCCTCGGTCTCGATCCGTGCGCGGATTTCATGCCGGATGTCCGGCGGGATTGGTGGCACCGCGGCCAGCCCGCTGGTCAGGGCCTTGAAATAAAGGCCGGTGCCGCCGATCACGATTGGCAGCCGGCCGGCCGCTCTCACCTCGTCCAGCGTCCGTGCAACGTCGCGCAGCCACTGGCCGGTGGAATAATTCACCGCGGCATCGACGTGGCCATAGAGCCGATGCGGAATTCGCGCCTCTTCTTCCGGGGTCGGGCGCGCGGTGATGATGCGCAAGTCCTGATAGACCTGCATCGAATCGGCGTTGATGATCGTGCCGCCGAACCTCTCCGCGAGCACGAGCGCAAGCGCCGACTTGCCGCTTGCGGTCGGCCCTGCGATAAGCACCGTCTTTATCTCATGACCCATGTTGCAACGTTCATAGCAAAGCCCGACGCGCTGGATGCTGATGTCATCGCGCGGGCGCTGCCATTGTTGCGAAATGCCGGGACCACGCAATGGCTGTCGGAGAGGACCGCCGCCGACGTCGCCTTTGATGCGCCGCCAGATGCTGAGCTGCGCGCGATCGCTGACGACCTGCGCTTGGCGCTGGCCGCACCCATTGACATCATCGTGCAGCCGGTGGCGAACCGCCGCAAGAAGCTGCTCCTCGCCGACATGGATTCCACGATGATTGGCCAGGAGTGCATCGACGAGTTAGCCGACTACGCCGGGCTGAAGGCCCATATCGCCGCCATCACCGAGCGCGCGATGCGCGGCGACATCGCCTTCGAGCCGGCGTTGCGGGAACGCGTCGGGCTTCTCAAGGGCCTCTCGGTCAAAGTGATCGACGACGTGCTGAGAACTCGCATCCGGCTGACGGCGGGCGGCCCGATCCTGGTTGCCACCATGCGCAACAATGGCGCGCATACCTGTCTGGTTTCCGGCGGTTTCACGCTGTTCACCGAGCGCATTGCAAGCCTGATCGGGTTCGACGAAAGCCGCGGCAACCGGCTGCTGGTCGACGGCGGCAAGCTCAGTGGCACCGTCGCCGAGCCGGTGTTCGGGCGCGATGACAAGCGCGCGACGCTCGTCGAATTGCGCGAGCGGCTCGGCCTCGAGCGCGACGACACGCTGGCGATCGGCGACGGCGCCAATGATCTCGACATGATCCTGGAAGCCGGTCTCGGCATCGCCTATCACGCGAAGCCGAAAGTCGCCGCCGCCGCGCAAGCGCGCATCGAGCACGGCGATCTTACGACGTTGCTTTACGCGCAGGGCTATCGCGAAGACGAGTTCGTCGGACGCTAGTTACTGCAAATTGATCGCGACGAAGGTGGTGTCGCCGCTGCCGTTCGAAATCAGCAGCACCACCGCTTTCTTGCCGTCCTTCTTGAGCTTGTCGATCCGGGTTTGCAGGTCGGCGGCGCTCGTCACCGGCTGCTGCTGCACCGAGACGATCACGGTACCGGGCGTCAGCCGCCTCTCGGCCGCGGCCGAGTTGGGATCAACACCGGTGATCACCACGCCCTTGACCTTGCCCTGAATGTTGTAGCGCTTGCGCAGCTCATCGTTCAGATTGGCAATCTCGAGGCCGAGCGTCTTCTTGACCGTGGTCTTTTCCTCGGGCTGCTCGTCCTTCTTGGGTGTCAGCGCGGCCTGCTTGTCGCCGTCGTCGAGCCTGGCGATCTTGACCGTCTTGGTCTGTTCCTTGCCGTCGCGGATGATGACGACCTGCACCTCCTTGCCGACCGGCGTGTCGGCGACGATACGCGGCAGGTCGCGCATCTCCTTCACTTCATGGCCGTCGAAGGTCACGATCACGTCGCCGGCCTCAATGCCGGCTGGCTTCGCGGGTCCCTTGTCGTCGAGGCCCGCGATCAGCGCGCCGCGCGGCGGCTTGATGTTGAGGCTGTCCGCGATCTCGGGAGTCACGGGCTGGATGCGCTCGCCGAGCCAGCCGCGCCTGGTCTCGCCGAACTCGCGCAACTGGTCGATCACCCCGACCACGGTCTTCGACGGCACCGCGAAGCCGATGCCGATCGAGCCGCCGGAGGGGGAAATGATCGCGGTGTTCACGCCGACCACCTCGCCGTTGAGATTGAACAACGGGCCGCCGGAATTGCCCCGGTTGATGGCGGCATCGGTCTGGATGTAGTTATCGTAGGGACCGGAATTGATGTCGCGGTTGCGCGCCGACACGATGCCGGCGGTGACAGTGCCACCCAGGCTGAACGGGTTGCCGATCGCGATTACCCATTCGCCGAGCCGCAGCTTGTCGCTGTCGCCGAACTTCACCGCCTTGAGCGGCTGCTCCGGCTTGACGCGCAGCAGCGCGAGGTCGGTCTTCTTGTCGCGGCCGACGATCTCGGCCTTCAGGTTGTCGCCGTTGTTGAGGATGACCGTGACCTCGTCGGCGTCCGAGATGACGTGGTTATTGGTGACGACGAGGCCGCTCGGGTCGATGATGAAGCCTGAGCCGAGCGAGTTGACACGACGGCTCGGCTGATCGCCTCCGCCCTGGCCGCGCCGATTCTTGAGCAGGTCCTCGAGAAATTTCTCCATCGGCGAACCGGGCGGCAGGTCCGGCATCTGCCC
>CAZNTY010000006.1:0-9307 GCA_964576085.1 uncultured Undibacter sp.
ACCGCTGTCGCCGAAATTCGGCAACGTGTCGGTGCCCTACGGCGCGATCGTGCCGCGCGACATCGAGGGACTGCTGGCGCCCGGCCGCCACCTCTCCTGCGACATGACCAGCCATTCGTTCATGCGCGAGATTCCGCAGTGCTGGCTGACCGGACACGCCGCCGGCGTCGCCGCGGCGATCGCCGCCAGCCGTGGGCTCGCCGTCGCCGCTGTCCCGATCGCCGAATTGCGGCGCCATCTGGCGGCGCAGGGCGCGTTCCTCAATCCGGCCCGCGCCATGGCCGAGAACGACGAACGTGCCGGCTAGGACAGAACCGGACAATCGCGCAATCGAACGACATTGAACGACAGAGGGGGAGTGAGAATGTTCAAACGCCCGATCAGATACGCAACGGCCGCCGTCGCCTTGATGCTCGCCTGCGCGCTCGCGACGGCAAGCGCGCTCGCCGCCCCGCCGGCGCCGCTCGATCCGCCGCAGAAGGTCAAGGTCGCCTATGTGCCGATCATGAAATTCGCGGCGGCCTATGTCGCGGCCGATCGCGGCCTGTTCAAGAAATACGGGCTCGATGTCAGCTTCGAGAAGGTGAAGTCCGGCACCGAGGCGATCGCGTTCCTGACCCAGGGCACGATCGACATCGGCGGCATCGCCATCGTCACCTCGCTGTGGAACAGCTGGAACCGCGGCCTCGACGTGCGCGTCATCGCGCCCGGCGGGCTCGAGCCGATGAAGGACAGTCCGACCTGCCTGATGCTGAGCAAGAAGGGGGCCGAGGCCGGCATCAAGACCATCGCCGACCTCAAGGGCAAGCGGATCGCCGCCTCCGGCGGACCGGGCAGCGGCGCGGAATATCTGGTGGCCAAGGCGCTGGAGCGCGCCCACCTCACGATCCGCGACGTGAACCTGGTGAGCGTCGGCGATCCGGACATCCCGGCGGCGCTGGAGAACGGCTCGGTCGATGCCGCGCTCGCGGCGCCGCCCTATACCGAGATGGCGATCAAGTCCGGCGCCGCGACCGTGCTGGCGACCGACCTGACGCCGGGCCTGATGACGGTCGCCTTCGTCGGTTCCGGCAAGTTCATCAAGGAGCGGCCGCAGGCGGCGGAACGCTTCGTCGTCGCACTCACCGAGGCAGCGCGGCTGATGCAGGGCAACGATTATCTCTCCAGGGAGAATCTCGACGCCTACCTGAAATACACCGCCTCGACCGAGGCCGCGCTGAAGGCGACCAAGCCGGCGGTCTATGACCCGAACATGAGCATCCCGGTAAAAGGACTGGCGGATGTCGAGCGCGTGCACCGCGAGAACGGCCGCACCGACTACGACAAGCCGATCGACCTCGCCAAGGTGGTCGATGAGCAGTTCGTCAACAAGGCCATCGCAGCGCTCGGCAAGGCCAAGGAGTGACGACGGCGCAAGGCGCCGCTAGTCCTTGAACTGGCCCATCCGCCACTTCAGCGCGGCGCCAAGGCCGTCCTTCGCCTTGATCTCCTGGAATTTCACGCCCATCTCGGTCCGCGCGGCGTAGAGCGGCGACACGATGTCGACGCCGGCGTGGAGCGCGTTGCGGAAGCCGGCAGCGTCAGCGCCGCGGTTGACCGACAGCTTGGTCGAGACCAGCGCCTCGGGCGAGATGAGCGTGAGCCGCTTGGCGTATTTCAGGGAGTCCGCCTGGAGGTCCCTGGCCGGCACGACGCGGTTGACGAGGCCGAGATCGAGCGCGGTCGCGGCATCGATCGAATCCCCGAAATACAGAAGCTCGCGCGCTTTCTTGTAGCCGACCAGCAGCGGCATCACGATGGCCGGGCCGGCGTTCGAGAAGCGGATTTCCGGCTCGCCGAACTGCGCGTCGTCGGCGGCGATGGTGAGGTCGCAGAACAGCGCCAGCTCGCAGCCGCCGCCCAGCGCGTGGCCCTGCACCGCGGCGATCACCGGCTTCTTCATGTCCCAGGGCAGCATCTCGAATGCCAGGCACTCGCGCAGGTAGGCGTGCCATTTCAGCGCGTCGTGCCGCCAGCTCTCGTCGATGTTGCCGCCGGTAATGTCATAGCCGACACAGAAGCTACGCCCGGCGGCGCGCAGCAGCACGACGCTGGTCGCCTCGTCAGAATCGGCACGCCGCAGCGCGTCGGTGAGCGCAAGCCGCAGCTCCTTATTGATGGCGTTGAGCTTCTCCGGCCGGTTGAGCGTGACGATGGTGACGCGCTCGTCGTTTTCGCTGAGAACAAGGCTGCTCATAAGTTCGTGTCCTTTTGTGGCGCGGCGCGCGGCACGATCAACGCGTCGACGATCCGGCAGCCGCGGCCGGCCTCGAAGACAATGACCGGGTTCAGGTCGATCTCGCCGAGATGCTCGTGGGCCGCCCAGGCGATCGTGCCGACACGCTCGATCACGCTGACCAGGGCGTCGATATCGTACGGCTTGGGCGAGCGGGCGCCTCGCAGCAGCGGATAGGCCTTGAGCCCGGCAAGCATCGTCGCGGCGTCGCCCTCGGCAAGCGGCAAAAGGCGCAGCGCATAGTCCTTGAACACCTCGATGCCCACGCCGCCGATCCCGACCGCGATCACCGGCCCGAAGTCTGGATCACGATTGACGCCGACAAAGGTCTCGATGCCGCGGCCGACCATTTCCTGCACCAGCAGGCCGGCGATCTCGTCGGGCGCGGCGGTCTTCTGCGCCGTGTCCAGCAGGCGGTCGTGCGCGCGTCGCAATTCCGTTTCGTCCCTGAGCGAGAGCGCGACGAGGCCATGCTCCGACTTGTGCGCGATCCGGTCGGAGACGACCTTGAGCGCGACCGGCCAGCCGATTTCCGCCGCCGCGGCGCGCACGGCGTCCCAGCCTTGCGCCAGGATCTCGCGCGTGATCGGCAGACCGCAGCTCGCGAACAGCCGCTTGGCATCGGCCTCGTTGATCGTCGGTCGGCCGCGGGCGCCGGCGAGCAAGACGGAGAGGCTTTGATCGCCTGCGTCTCCGGTCACGAGAGGCGGAGGTTTCCGCGCGGCCCTGCCGAGACGGCCGACCGCGCCGAGTCCCTGCCGGGCGCCGCCCAGCACGGCAATGCCGTGCTGGCGCAGCAGGTCGATCTGCGCGCGCTGCATCACGCCTGGGCGCGTCCCCATCATGTAATGCGGCTTGGCGCTGGTCCTGGCCGCCTCGACAACGACCCGCGCATGGTCGAGCGCGCGCTCGGCGCGCCCCATCGGGTTGCCGTCGGCGGCATCCGAGCACATCACGATCGCGTCGCAGTTCGGATCGGCATCAAGGCATTTCAGGGCGTGCGGGAAATTCCGGGCAAAATCGCCGTTGCCCCAGGCGTCGAGCGGGTTGCCGTCGCCGGTGAGCGGGCCGATCACCGTCTCGGCCTCGACCCGCACTTTTGCGTCGAGCGGCGGCAGGTCGATCCCGGCCTCGCTCGCGACATCGAGGATGAGCTCGGCCTGCCCGCCCGAGGCGGTGACGACGCCGATACGCGGGCCAGCGGGACGCCGTGCGCCGCTCGCGGCGGCGATCACCTCGGTCATCTCGTCGAGGTCGTCGACCTCGATGGCACGGTGCGCGCGCAGCACCTCGGAAAACACCCGGCCTTCGCCGGCGAGGCCGCCGGTGTGGCTGGTGATGGCGCGCTGCGTGCGCTCGGAGCGGCCGACCTTCAGCACCACGACCGGCTTGCCGGCGGCGGCCGCACGATCGAGCGCCGCGACGAAGCGGTCCGGCTGCCGCACCGTTTCGAGGAACGCCGCGACGATTTCGGTCTCGGCGTCGTCCACCAGAAAGTCCAGATACTCCGCGCAGCTCACGACGGCTTCGTTGCCTGAGGAGATCACGTGGCTGAAGCCGAAGCGACGGATGTCCGCCAGAAGCCCGATGCAGATCGATCCGCTCTGTGAAATCAGGCCGACAGGGCCGGCAAGTCCCGCCGCTTCGCGCACCTCCTGCATGTAGGTCGTGCTGCGGTCATGCGGACTGAGCACGCCCATGCAATTCGGCCCGCACAGCGCGATGCCGGCCTCGCGGCACAGCGCGGCGATGTCGGCCTGCAGCCGCCTGCCCTCGGCGCCGCGCTCGGCGAAACCGCCGTCGTAGATCACCGCGCCGCGCCCGCCGATCTCGGCTGTCACCTTCAGCCCCTCGAGCACTCGTTCGGTGCTCACGCAGAAGGCGACGACATCCGGCGCGGCGGGAAGATCGCGCAGGCTTGAGTAACAGCGCTTGCCGAGCACCGACGGATATTTCGGATTGATCGGAAAGACCGAGCCGGGGAAACCCAAGCGATCGAGCGATTCGATCAACGCACGGCCGATCGACGGGCGCTCGGACGCGCCGACGATCGCGATCGTGCGTGGTCGCAGGAGGCCATCGAGAATCATGCAGGAAATTCTTTTCGAAGTTCGCTTCGAGGTCAGCGTGTCGAAAAGATCGTGCCCGACCGCATGGACAGTTGGCAAGTGGAGCAGAAATAAAGTCGAGCGATTGTCCAGATATCGATGCAGGAACGCCGACGCGACGACGTGACAACGGGCGTCATTGCCTCGGCATCCGAGTTGTGATGGATTGAAAACCGTCGCGTCGGAACAAGGGCCGGCAATGATAGACGCAAAAACGTTCTGGCAAGTGCTTGGCCGGCGCGCGATCGGCGTGTCGATCGTCACTGCGCGGGGCGCGGAGGGACCGGCGGGGTTCCTCGCGTTGTCGGCGGCGCATGTCACCGCCGACCCGCCGTCGATGATCGTGTCGATCGACGACCGCACGTCGGCGCTGGCCGCCGTCCTGCACGGCCGTCACTTCGCGGTGAATTATCTTCCCGCAAGCGCGGAAGATCTCGCCAACGTCTTCGGCGGAAAGACCGACGTGAACGGCGCTGACCGATTCAAGCCTGACGATTGGCACACGCTCGAGTCAGGCGCGCCGGTTCTAAAGACAGCGGTCGGCGTCATCGACTGCGCGCTGGCAAACACGTTCCGTCATGAATCGACGACGATTGCCGTCGGCCGCGTCGTCGGGCTGAAGAGCGGCGACAGACCGGCGCTGGTATTCTGTCGCGGGCGCTATCTCGCGCTGTAGTGCCCCGCCACTGCGGCGCGCCCCGGGGGTGGACCGCCACGCCGTGGCCGTCAGGGCGGTCCTCAATTCCGGCGGCCAATAGAAAAAGGCCATTAATCCATTCAGAATACGATAAAATTTGATCTCACCAAAATCAGATGAACGAGCGCGGCACCGGCCAAGGAGCGAACCGACTGCAACTGCTGGCTTCATTGTCCGTTCGGCCGGACCTGATTTCAATAGTGTTGAAGTTATGGCGTTGACCATGATCAAAATGCCTATAGTATTTGTGAAGCCGATAGCGCGGTGGGATCGCGGGCGTCATAGCCCGCAAGCAGAGGGAGGGTCGCGTGAATAACAAATCGACCGGCCAACGAGGCCTTTCATTCGTTCGCAATGCATTGACGCGCCGCCGTTTCATGTCGGGAGCTGCAACGGCTGCGGCGGCGACACTACCTTTGCCCGGTGTGATCCGGATGGCCGGCGCGGCCGAGAAATTCGACGGCAAGAAGGTGGTGTTCGCGAGCTGGGGCGGCAGCTACCAGGACGCCCAGAAGCAGGCGTTCTGCGAGCCCTTCGCCAAGGCGACCGGCGCCTCGGTCATCCAGGATGGACCGGTCAACTACGGCAAGCTGCGGGCGATGCTCGAATCCGGCAAGCCGACCTGGGATGTCGTCGACGTGACGATCGATTTTCTCTACGCCGGCGCCGCCGAGAACCTGTTCGAGAAGATCGACACCTCCGTGGTGGACGTAAAACGCGTCAATCCGAAATACGTGCACCCGGACGGCGTCGGCAACATCGTCTGGTCGTACAATCTCGGCTACAGCACCACCACCTACAAGGATTCCAACCATCCGAAGACCTGGGCCGACCTGTTCGATCTGCAGAAATTTCCCGGCCGGCGGATGCTGCGCGACCGCGTGTCGCCGATGCTGGAAATCGCGCTGCTGGCGGACGGCGTTGCGCCGGACAAGCTCTACCCGCTCGATGTCGACCGCGCCTTCAAGAAGCTCGACACCATCAAGAAGCAGTCGGTGTTCTGGACCACCAACTCCCAGTCACAGCAGTTGCTGACCGACGGCGAGGTCACCCTTGGCGTCATCATCAACGGCCGCCTCTATGACGCGGTGAACAAGGGCGCCAAGCTGGCGATGGGGTGGGAGCAGCACGTTCAGTCGGTCGACTACCTTGTCGTGCCGAAGAACGCGCCCAACCGGGACGTGGCGATGGCGCTGATCAACCAGGCGATGACGCCGGAGGCACAGGCCAAAGTGGCGAACCTGATGGCGCTGGCTCCGACCAATCCCGAGGCGTTCAAGCTGATCGACCCGTCCGTCCAGCCGTGGCTGACGACCAATCCCGCCTATGCCGACAAGGGCGTTCTGACCAACGAGCAGTACTGGCAGACCCAGCAGAAGCCGCTGTCGGAGCGCTGGGCACAGTGGAAGCTGTCCTGACGGAACACTATTCCATTTGAGGGCTGGACGGTCGAAGATGCCTGGATGTGCGAGGCATTGCTCGATCCGGTTTCGACGATGAGGAGGCCGGCCGCCGCAGGACAGCCGGCCTTCGACGAAATCACGATCATTTTGCAGGAGGCGGATGCCGGGCGAAGCCGACCTTGTGCGGAGAGATGATGGCATCGGTGTGGGCACAGGGGACGAACTGGCGCGACCGGCGATGGTGGCTGGTGCTGCCCGCGTTGGCCCTGCTCGTCACCATCTTCGGCTATCCGGTCGGCAGCCTTCTGCTCCGCAGCGTGTCCGAACCGAGCTGGGGCTTCCAGAATTTCAAGGTACTCGCCAGACAGCCGGTCTACGTCCACGCGCTGGCCAATACCGTCGTGATCAGCGGCTCGGTCACTCTGATCTGCCTGATCTGCGGCTATCCGCTGGCCTATTCGATCGCCCAGGCCAGCGGCCGCTTGCGCCGCCTTCTGATCTTCGCCGTGCTCATCCCGTTCTGGAGCAGCATCCTGGTACGGACCTTCGCCTGGATGGTGCTGCTGCAGCAAAGGGGCATCATCAACAAGACGTTGATGGATCTCCGTCTGACCGACGCGCCGATCACGATGGTCCACAACCGCATCGGCGTGCTGGTCGGCATGGTCCACATCCTGCTGCCGTTCATGGTGCTGCCGCTCTACGCGGTGATGGTGCGCATCAACCCCACCTATAGCCAGGCGGCGGCGAGCCTCGGCGCCTCGCCGGCGCGCAACTTCTATCGCATCTATCTTCCGCTCAGCCGGCCCGGCGTGGTCAACGGCGTCGTGCTCGTCTTCGTCATGGGGCTCGGCTACTTCATCACGCCGGCGCTGCTCGGCGGCCCGGGCGACACCATGATCGCGCAGCTCATCGAGCAGCAGGTTTCGGATTTCGGCGAATGGGGGGTGGCCGGCGCGCTTGCCGTGGTGCTGCTGTTCGGCGTGGGCGTGACCTTCGCCCTCTTGTTCCGCACCGGCCCTGCGGTCGTCGCGAAATGACGACAGCCGTCTTCCGTACCGAGTCCTGGTGGAGGACGCTGCGTATCGCCGCGACGGCGCTGCTCGTCATATTCCTGGTGGCACCGATGATCATCGTGGTGATCATCTCGTTCAGCTCGGCGCCGTTCCTGACTTTTCCGCCGCCCGGCTTTTCGATGCAGTGGTACCGCAAGCTGTTCAGCGACGCCGCCTGGGCCGAGTCGCTGACCACCAGCATCGAGATCGTGGTGCCGACCGGCGTGCTGGCGATGACGATCGGCACCGCGGCCGCGCTTGGCCTGTCACGCAGCCGGATGCCGGGCAAAAAACTCATCACCGGCTTCCTGATGGCGCCCATCGTCGTGCCGGTCATCATCATCGCGGCGGCGATCTTCGGCGTCTATCGCATCTGGAACCTCAACGGCACACTGACCGGCTTCATCCTCGCCCACACCGTGCTGACGGTGCCTTACGTCGTCTCGACCGTTCTCGCCTCGCTCCAGATGATCGATGAGCAATACGAGAACGCCGCGCTGACGCTCGGCGCCTCGCCCTGGGTCGTGTTCCGGCGCATCGTCTTTCCGCTTATTCTTCCCGGAGTTCTGTCGGGCCTGCTGTTCGCGATGGTGATCTCGTTCGACGAGCTGGTGGTGTCGCTGTTCATCGGCTCGCCGACCTTCCGGCCGGTGACGGTGCAGATGTGGTCGGATGTGCTCGGCGACATCGACCCGACGATCGCCGCGATCGGCACGCTGCTGTTTCTGTTCTCGCTGCTCGTCCTGCTGGCCGAGGCAGTGATGCGTCGCGCCGGGATCGGCTCCGGCCGTTCCGGCATTTTCAGCGACCCCTCATAGGATCGCCATGAGCAACGTCATTCTCGAGCTGCGCAATCTGAGCAAGACTTACGGGTCGATGGTCGTGGTCGACAACGTCTCAGTGTCGCTGGCGGCCGGTGAATTCCTCAGCTTTCTCGGACCGTCCGGCTCCGGCAAGACGACCACGCTGGCGATGATCGCCGGACTGGTTGAGCCGTCCGGCGGCGATATTTTTCTGAAGTCGCAGCCGCTCAACCCGCTGCCGCCGTACCGGCGCAATATCGGAATGGTATTCCAGAACTACGCCTTGTTTCCGCACATGACGGTGGCGAAGAACATCGCGTTCCCTCTCGAAATGCGGCGGATGCCGGCGGCCGAGATCAATACGCGCATCGCGCGCGTTCTGTCGTTGGTCGGCCTGCAGGCTTACGGTCCGCGGCTGCCCAGCCAGCTCTCCGGCGGGCAGCAGCAGCGCATCGCGCTCGCGCGCGCGATGGTGTTCGAGCCGCCGCTGCTGCTGATGGACGAACCGCTCGGCGCCCTCGACAAGAAGCTGCGCGAGCAGATGCAGCTCGAGATCATGCAGCTTCATCGCAAGCTCGGCATGTCGATCATCTACGTGACGCACGACCAGGAAGAAGCGCTCACGATGAGCGACCGGATCGCGGTGTTCAACAACGGGCGCATCGAGCAGATCGGCACGCCGGCCGAGCTCTACGAGGAGCCCGCAACCCGCTTCGTTGCCAACTTCATCGGCGAGACCAACCTGTTTCCCGGCGTGGTCGGCACGATCGCCGAAGGCTGCTGCGAAATCGCCGGCGGCGGACTACGGCTCCGCGCCAGGCACCGCAACGGCATCGCGACCGGCCAGTCGGCTTTCGTCGCGGTGCGGCCGGAGCGCACGCTGCTGGCGGCGCCCGACGCGACCGCGCCGGCCGCCGAAAACCGCGTGATCGGGGAGGTCTCGGAGCTGATCTATCTCGGCCGTTC
>CAZNTY010000007.1:0-2956 GCA_964576085.1 uncultured Undibacter sp.
GCGGCTGCTGCGCTGGCGTCCGGACAAGGCGCCGCGCCAATGCACGATGGAGCAGGTGCAGCAAAAGAAGGCGGATCTCATGAAACTGCTGACGTAGCCACTATTGCGGCAGGGTGCCGTTCGCCTTGAGGACTTCGCCGGCGAGATAAAGCGAGCCGGTAATCAGAATCCGCGGCGGCGGATCGAGGCCGAGCTTGCCGGCCGCCTCCAGCGCGGCCGTCAGGTCGTCGCGACTGGTCGCCGGCAGGCCAATGGCGCGCGCCGCGGCCGCGAGGTCTTCCGCCGCCATGCCTTTCTCCTGGCCGGGTACCGGCACCGCAATCAGCCGGCGCGCCAGCCCGGTGAAATTGCGCAGGAAACCGGTGTTGTCCTTGGTGGTGAGCATGCCGACGATCAACACCAGCGGACGCGACACCCGCTCCTCGAGGTCGGCGAGCGCGGCGGCGACGGCGCGGCCGCCGTCCGGATTGTGTCCGCCGTCCAGCCATAATTCGCTGCCCGGCGGCACCAGATCGACCAGCCGGCCCTGGGCGAGGCGCTGCATGCGCGCCGGCCAGTCAGCCTTCACCACGCCGGCCTCGTAGGCGACGGCCGGCACCTTGAGGGACGGCAAGGCGCGCAATGTCGCGATGGCAAGCCCGGCGTTCTCGAACTGATGGCGGCCGTAGAGTTTCGGCGCGGGCAGGTCGATCAGGCCGTTGTCATCCTGATAGACCATGCGGCCGCGCTCTTCGGTTGCGGTCCAGTCCTCGCCGGCGATCTTCAGCGGCGCCTGCAGCCGCGCCGCCTGCCGCTCGATTACGGCGAGGGCGTCGCGATGCTGGGCGGCGACGATGACCGGCACGCCGCGCTTGATGATGCCGGCCTTCTCGGCGGCGATCTTGTCGAGCGTGTCGCCGAGGAAATCGGTGTGGTCGACCGCGATCGGCGTGATGACGCTGGCCAGCGGCCGCTCGATCACGTTGGTGGCATCGAGTCTTCCGCCGAGGCCGACCTCGAGCACCAGCACGTCGGCCGGGTGGCGCGCAAACAGCAGGAACGCCGCCGCGGTGGTGATCTCGAACACCGTGATCGGCGCGCCGCCATTCGCCCGCTCGCACTCTTCGAGTGCAGCACCGAGCTCGGCATCGGTCGCCAGCCGTCCGTCACCACCAAGCCGGAAGCGTTCGTTGTAGCGGACGAGATGCGGTGACGTGTAGACATGCGTGCGCCTGCCGGCGGCTTCCAGCATCGCACGCAGGAACGCGACCGTCGAACCCTTGCCGTTGGTGCCGGCGACGTGGATCACGGGCGGCAGCCGGCGCTCGGGATGATCGAGCGCGGCGAGCAGTCGCTCGATGCGGTCGAGCGACAGGTCGATGCGCTTGGGATGCAGCGCCATCAGCCGCGCGACGATGGAATCGATTTGGTTCATAACGGCCAGCGCATCAAAAAACGTGCCTGTCATCACCGGGCTTGTCCCGGTGATCTCGATTTAGTTGGCACGACATTACCTTCCCAAGCGAGATGGCCGGGTCAAGCCCGGCCATGACAAGAGGGCCTGAGTGTCACGCGTGGGCCGGAACCGGCAGTTGCCCTTGCTGCATGGTCGGCAGCGCCGGCGCCTTCATCAGCAGGCGGCACAGGTTCGACAGCGTCGCGCGCAACTGGTGGCGATGCACCACCATGTCCACCATGCCGTGCTTCTCGAGATATTCGGCGCGCTGGAACCCTTCGGGCAGCTTCTCGCGGATGGTCTGCTCGATCACGCGTGGCCCGGCGAAGCCGATCAGCGCGCCCGGCTCCGCAATGTGCACGTCGCCGAGCATCGCGTAGGATGCCGTGACACCGCCCGTGGTCGGATTGGTGAGCACGACGATATAGGGCTTGCACGCTTCGCGCAGCGAAATCACCGCGGCGGTGGTGCGCGGCAACTGCATCAGCGACAGGATGCCTTCCTGCATGCGCGCGCCGCCCGAGGCAGCGAACATGATGAAGGGCGTCTTGCGGCTGACGGCGGTCTCCAGTCCGCAGATCACGGCTTCGCCCGCTGCCATGCCGAGCGAACCGCCCATGAAATCGAAATCCTGCACCGCAGCCGTCACCGGCAACCCGTCAAGCGTGCCGAAGCCGACCTTCACCGCGTCGGACAGGCTGGTCTTGGCGCGCGCGTCCTTGAGGCGGTCGACATACCGCCGCTCGTCGCGGAACTTGAGCGGATCGACCGGCACGTCCCGCACGGCGATGTCCTCGAACTCGCCGCCGTCGAACAGCGATTTGAGCCGCGCCGGCGCGCTGATGCGCATGTGATAGTTCGAGGAGGGAATGACGAACTGGTTGGCCTCGACGTCCTTGTAGAAGACGAGCTGGCCGGTTTCAGGACACTTGATCCACAGATTTTCCGGCGTCTCGCGACGCAGGAAGCTGCGGATTTTCGGCCGCACGACGTTGGAAATCCAGTTCATCTTCTCTCTCGGCTGTCATGCCCCGCGAAAGCGGGGCATCCCGTAAGCTCTAGAAGTCATCATCTCCGATTACGCTGCCACAATGATGAATTTGTGGCTACTCGATTGCCCGCCCTCGCGGCGGAATTATTCCACGGCCGCCTTGCGGGCCGCGCGCACGCCCTGCGCCAGCGCCGTCACCTGACTGACGACGGCGTTAACCGTCGTTGCCGTCGCCTTACGATTGCTGTCGAGCGATTGACGGAGTGTTTCGACCAGCGCCGAACCGACCACCACGCCGTCGGCACCCTCGGCGATCGCGCGGGCGCTGACGGCGTCGCGGACACCGAAGCCGACCGCGACCGGCAGGGTCGTGTGCCGCTTGATGCGCGCCACCGCCGCCGCCACCTTGCCGGCGTCGGGCCTGGCGGAGCCGGTAATGCCGGTGATCGAGACGTAATAGACGAAGCCCGAGGTGTTCTTGAGCACAGCCGGCAGCCGCCTGTCGTCGGTCGTGGGCGTCGCCAGCCGGA
>CAZNTY010000008.1:0-6188 GCA_964576085.1 uncultured Undibacter sp.
GAGCGCGAGCTGCGGCGCTTCATCGCGAACCGTGCGCTGCCGATGGCCCTGCCGTCCGGGGGCCAGCAGCTGCAAGGCACCGCGAACGAGCCTGCGGCGCGCCCGGTCGCCGGCCCGGTGATGCCGCTGACCGGCGTGACCGCGGGCGGCGAGGACCTGCTCGGTGGCGGCGCGAACCGGCCGGTTCACTCGGACCCGGTCGCGACCCGCGTTCTGGTCAAAGGCGAGCCGGTCGCGCCGACGCCCGGCCGTGCCGACGACTTCAAATGGCCGCGCGGTGCCGATACCGGGGCCGTCGAGCCTCGGTCGCCGACCGCGGCAGCCGCCCGCGCGGAGCCCGCGCCCGAGCCCAAAGCGGCGCCGAAAAGCGAGCCGAAGGACAAGACTTCCACCCAGGAAAAGGACGCCTCGCGCGGCGACGGCAAGGCCGCCGGCGCCGGGCGCGACAAGCCGACGTCCACCAAGCCGGCGGCTGCCGAGAGGCCGAAAGCCGCCACAAAGCCGACGGCCGCCGCGGACCCGTCAAAGCCTCGGCCGCCGGCGCCGCTGCGGCAGTCTCAGCCCCAGCCTCCGCCGCGCCAGTCGGGCGGGTTGTTCGGGTTGTTCAGGTAGATCGGCATCAGCGGCCTATCAGCGCGGCAGGGTAGTCGATCCCATCAGGAACTCGTCGACCGCGTGGGCGCACTGGCGACCCTCGCGGATCGCCCAGACCACGAGCGACTGCCCGCGGCGCATGTCACCGGCCGTAAACACCTTCGGCAGCGATGTCTGATAGCGGACCGTATCGGCGCTGATATTGCCGCGCTGGTCGAGCGCGACGTCGAGCGACTTGAGCATGCCCTCGTGCACCGGATGCACGAAACCCATGGCGAGCAGCACCAGATCGGCCTCGATCTCGAACTCGGTGCCGGGCACCGCCTGGAACCTGGCATCGACATGCGCGCAGTGCAGCGTCTTCACATGTCCGTTCTCGCCGCTGAACTTCTGCGTCAGCACGGCGAACTCGCGCGTCGCGCCTTCCTCGTGGCTGGACGAGATGCGCAGCTTGAGCGGCCAATTCGGCCAGGTCAGCGCCTTGTTCTCGTGGACGGGAGGCTGCGGCATGATCTCGAAATTGAGGACGGACACCGCGCCTTGGCGGATCGAGGTGCCGACACAGTCGGAACCGGTGTCACCGCCGCCGATCACCACGACCTTCTTGCCGGTGGCCAGAATCGGCTCGACGCCGCCCTGTGGTTCGCCACTGACGCGCCGGTTCTGTTGCGGCAGGAACTCCATCGCGAAATGGATGCCCTTGAGGTCGCGGCCTGGAATCGGCAAATCGCGCGGCGTCTCGGCCCCGCCGGCGAGCACGACCGCGTCGTAATCCTGCACCAGCGTCTCGGCCGGCAGGCTGACGCCGACATGGACGCCGTAGTGGAACGTCACGCCTTCGGCCTCCATCTGCGCGATGCGGCGGTCGACGTGGATCTTCTCCATCTTGAAATCGGGAATGCCGTAGCGCATCAGGCCGCCGGCCTTCGCCCATCGCTCATAGACGTGGACATTGTGGCCCGCGCGCGCGAGCTGCTGCGCGCAGGCGAGGCCGGCGGGGCCGGAGCCGACGATCGCGACCTTCTTGCCGGTCTTCCTCGCCGCGATTTCCGGCTTGAGGCCCTGCGCGATGGCGCGGTCAGCGATCGCGCACTCGATCGTGTTGATCGTGACCGGATTCTCATTGATATTGAGCGTGCACGAGGCCTCGCACGGCGCCGGGCAAATGCGGCCCGTCACTTCCGGGAAGTTATTGGTCGAATGCAGGTTGATCGCGGCGAGGTCCCAGTGGCCGCGATAGACCAGGTCGTTCCAGTCGGGAATCTGGTTATTGACCGGGCAGCCGGTCGGCTGATTGGTGATGACGCTCGTGCCGTGACAGTAAGGCACGCCGCAGTCCATGCAGCGCGCCGCCTGATTGCGCAGCTTCTGGTCAGGCAGCGGCAGCACGAACTCGTGGTAATGCTTCACGCGTTCCGCGACCGGCTGGTAGTCGCGGTCCTCGCGCTCGATCTCGAGGAAGCCTGTGATCTTGCCCATTGTGCTTCTTGCTACTCTGCCGCCTGCATCGCGGCCTTTTCCCTGGCCAACTCGGCGAGCGCGCGGCGATATTCGACCGGCATGATTTTCTTGAACAACGAGCGATAGCGGTTCCAGTCGGCCAGGATCGCGCCGGCGCGCGCTGAGCCGGTGTAGCGCGCATGGTTGCTGATGAGCTTGTGCAGGCGCTCGGCGTCCATCGAGGTGAGGTCCGCCATCACGTCGACACGGCCATGCATCTCGAGGTCGTTGTAGTGTCCGTATTCGCGCTCAGCGATCTCTTCCTCCTGCGCCACCGGCTCGAGCTCGACCATCGCCAGGTTGCAGCGGCTCTTGAAGGTATTGTCCTCATCGAGCACGTAGGCGACGCCGCCCGACATGCCCGCGGCGAAATTGCGTCCGGTGCGGCCGAGCACGATGACGATGCCGCCAGTCATGTACTCGCAGCAGTGGTCGCCAGCGCCCTCGACCACCGCGATGGCGCCCGAGTTGCGCACCGCGAAGCGCTCGCCGGCCACGCCGCGGAAATAGCACTCGCCGGAAATCGCACCGTAAAGCACGGTGTTGCCGACGATGATCGAATCCTCCGGCACGATGCCGCTGTCGGCGGCTGGCCGGATCACCAGGCGGCCGCCCGAAAGGCCCTTGCCGACATTGTCGTGGGCGTCGCCTTCGAGCTCGAAGGGGACGCCGCGCGCCAGCCAGGCGCCGAAGCTCTGGCCTGCGGTGCCCGTGAACTGCACGTGAATGGTGCCGTCCGGTAGCCCTTCGTGGCCGTAGTGTCTCGCGATCTCGCCCGACAGCATGGCGCCGGCAGTGCGATCAGTGTTCTTGATCGTGGTCTTGAGCCGCACCGGCTCGCCGCGCTTGAGCGCGGGCTCCGACTGCGCGATCAGCTTGCGGTCGAGGACGTCGTGAATCTTGTGGTCCTGCGCCTCGCACTTGTGGATCGCGGTGCCGGGCGCAGCCTGTGGCTTGGTGAACAGTCTGGAGAAATCGAGGCCCTTGGCCTTCCAGTGCTCGACCATGCGGCGCTGATCGATCATCTGCATCTGGCCGACCATTTCGTCGAAGGACCGATATCCCAGCGCGGCCATCAGTTCGCGCACCTCTTCGGCGACGAAGAAAAAATAATTGATGACGTGCTCGGGCTGGCCCGTGAATCGCTTGCGCAGGACCGGATCCTGCGTGGCGACGCCAACCGGGCAGGTGTTGAGGTGGCACTTGCGCATCATGATGCAGCCGGCCGCGATCAGCGGCGCGGTGGCGAAGCCGAACTCGTCGGCGCCGAGCAGAGCGCCAACCACGACGTCGCGGCCGGTGCGGATGCCGCCGTCGACCTGCACCGAAATACGGCCGCGCAGCCGGTTGGCAACCAGGGTCTGGTGGGTCTCGGCGAGGCCGATCTCCCAAGGGCTGCCGGCGTGCTTGATCGAGGTGAGGGGGCTCGCGCCGGTGCCGCCCTCGAAGCCGGCGATGGTGACGTGGTCGGCGCGCGCCTTGGAAACGCCGGCGGCGACCGTGCCGACCCCGACCTCGGAGACGAGCTTCACGGAGACGTCGCCGGCCGGATTGACGTTCTTGAGGTCGAAGATGAGCTGGGCGAGGTCCTCGATCGAATAGATGTCGTGGTGTGGCGGCGGCGAGATCAGGCCGACGCCGGGCGTCGAGCGCCGCACCGCGGCGATCGCCTTGTCGACCTTGTGGCCCGGCAACTGGCCGCCTTCGCCGGGCTTGGCACCCTGCGCCATCTTGATCTGCATCATGTCGGAATTGACGAGGTATTCCGCCGTGACGCCGAAGCGACCGGACGCCACCTGCTTGATCGCCGAGCGCATCGAGTCGCCGTTCGGCAGCGGCTTGAAGCGGTCGGATTCCTCGCCGCCCTCGCCGGTGTTTGACTTGCCGCCGATGCGGTTCATGGCAATCGCCAGCGTCGTGTGTGCCTCGCGCGAGATCGAGCCGAACGACATCGCGCCGGTCGAGAAGCGACGGACGATATTCTTGGCGGACTCGACTTCTTCGAGCGGGACCGGCTTGCGGCCATCCTCCTCGGCCGTCCTGATGCGGAACAGGCCTCGGATGGTGAGCAGCCGCTCGGACTGATCGTTCACGATCTGGGCGTAGCTGCGATAATGGTCCTGCGAATTGCCGCGCACCGCGTGCTGGAGGCGCGCCACGGTGCTCGCGGTCCAGACGTGGTCCTCGCCGCGCACGCGCACCGCATAGTCGCCGCCGACGTCGAGCATATGTCGATAGACCGGCGAGTCCCCGAACGCGGCGCAGTGGCGGCGCACCGCCTCCTCGGCGATCTCGCCGATGCCGACGCCCTCGATGCGGCTGTGGGTGCCGGTGAAATACTTGTCGACGAAGTCCTGTCGCAGACCGACCGCGTCGAAAATCTGCGCGCCGCAATAGGACTGGTAGGTGGAGATGCCCATCTTGGACATCACCTTGAGCAGGCCCTTGTCGATCGACTTGATGTAGCGCTTGATGATTTCCTTCTCGTCAAGCTTTTGCGGCAGGTCGCCCTGCATCGCGATGAGAGTCTCGAATGCGAGGTACGGGTTGATCGCCTCCGCGCCGTAGCCCGCCAGGCAGGCGAAATGGTGCACCTCACGCGGCTCGCCGCTTTCCACTACCAGGCCAACCGACGTGCGCAGCCCCTTGCGGATCAGGTGGTGATGCACCGCGGCGCAGGCGAGCAGCGCCGGGATCGGAATGCGCTCCGCTGATGCCTTGCGGTCCGACAGGATGATGATGTTGCAGCCGCCGCGCACTTCCTCCTCGGCGCGCTCGCAGAGCTGGCCGATTGCCCAGTCCATGCCGGCGGCGCCGTGCTCGGCCGGGAAGGTGATGTCGAAAGTCAGCGAGCGGAAATGGTCGCCGCTCATCTCGGAGATCGAGCGGATCTTCTCGAGGTCGGCATTGGTCAGGATCGGCTGGCGCACCTCGAGGCGCTTGGTCTTCGACATGCCTTCAAGGTCGAACAGGTTGGGGCGCGGCCCGATGATCGAGACCAGGCTCATCACCAGCTCCTCGCGGATCGGGTCGATCGGCGGGTTGGTGACCTGCGCGAAGTTCTGCTTGAAATAGGTGAACAGCGGCTTCGGCCGGTCCGACAGCGCCGAGATCGGCGTGTCGTTGCCCATCGAGCCGATCGCCTCCTCGCCGGTCGAGGCCATCGGCGTCATCAGGACCTTGAGGTCTTCCTGGGTGTAGCCGAACATCTGCTGGCGATCGAGCAGCGGCAGGTTGGAGATCGGCGTGTTGTTCTGCGCCTCCGGCAGTTCCTCCAGCACGATCTGGGTGCGGCCGAGCCACTGCTTGTAGGGATGGCTTTTCGCCAGCGTCGCCTTCAGTTCCTCATCCGGAATGAGGCGGCCCTCGTCGAGGTCGACCAGCAGCATTTTGCCGGGCTGCAGTCGCCACTTCTTGACGATCTCGCGCTCCGGGATCGGCAGCACGCCGGTCTCGGAGGCCATGATGATGCGCTCGTCGCGGGTGAGGATGTAGCGCGCCGGGCGAAGGCCGTTGCGGTCGAGCGTGGCGCCGATCTGGCGGCCGTTGGTGAAGGCGATCGCCGCCGGGCCGTCCCACGGCTCCATCAGCGCGGCGTTGTATTCGTAGAAGGCGCGGCGCTGCTCGTCCATCAGCGGGTTGCCGGCCCACGCCTCGGGAATCATCATCATCATCGCGTGCGCGAGCGAGTAGCCGCCCTGCACCAGGAATTCGAGCGCGTTGTCGAAGCAGGCGGTGTCGGACTGGCCCTCGTAGGAGATCGGCCACAGCTTCTCGATGTCGTCGCCGAACAGCGGCGAGGAGACCGACGCCTGCCGCGCCGCCATCCAGTTGACGTTGCCGCGCAGCGTATTGATCTCGCCGTTGTGCGCGATCATCCGGTAGGGATGCGCCAGCGACCAGGTCGGGAAGGTGTTGGTCGAGAAACGCTGGTGGACGAGGGCGAGCGCGCTCTCGAAGTCCGGATCGTGCAGGTCCGGATAGTAGGTGCCGAGCTGGTCGGCGAGGAACATGCCCTTGTAGATCACGGTGCGGCACGAGATCGACACCGGGTAGTAGCCGGAGGTGCGCCGCTCGCGCCGCTTGTAGATCGC
>CAZNTY010000009.1:0-6456 GCA_964576085.1 uncultured Undibacter sp.
CGCCGTTGTGCGACCCTAGCCGATTCCCGGAATTTTTGCCGCCGGCGCCGGCGTTGTCCGCGGCTATCGCGAAGGCTTTTGCGTGCCGTTCGCCGGCGCAGGCTTGCCCGGCAACCCCGGACGATCGCTGCCCGACGGCACGAACAGGCCCTGCACGCGGCCGTCCTTGCCGTTCCCGGATTCGACACGGGACATGCCGGTGCTCATGTCGACCACCAGCTTGCGGCCGCGCAGCACGTTCTGCCCCTGGGTCAGGACCACGTTGCCGGTCATGGTCACGGTATTGGTGTCCATGTCGAACAGCGCAGCGTCTCCGGTCGCGACCTGATCGTTCTGCGTGACCACGACGTCGCCGCGTGCCTCGAGCTTCTTGATCTTCTGGTCGGCGGCCGGGCCGATCTGGGTGATCGGCTTCGCGGGCGCGTCCTTGCCACCCGCGGTTTTGGCAGGCGGCCCGGGATCATAGAAGACGACCAGCGTCTTGCAGCGCATGGTGGTGTCGCCCTGGGTGACCTCGACCTTGCCGAGGAAGGTTGCGACCTTGTCCTTGTCGCGCACCTCGAGCCGCTCGGCTTCGATATGCACCGGCTTTCCCTTGTTCTTCGAAAAGCCCTGCATGGCGTTGGGAGGGCCGCCGCCGGCCTGGCGCGCCGACGGCTGTGCGGCCGCCGGCAGCGACAGCGCAGCAACCGCGAGCAGGGCGAGAACGGGACGGACAATCATTGCGGCGCCGCCGGCTGGCTCGGCGAGAGTTGATCGCCCTTGATGTCCATCTTGACGCCGTCGAAATGCAGGACGTTGCCGGAGTCGAGCACTTCCATCCGCCTGGCGTCGAGCCTGCCCTGTTTCATTTCAACCTGCACCGGCTGCTCGGTCACCAGCTTGGCGCTGCGGACATCGATGACCGCGTTGTCGAGCAAGACGCGATAGCCGCTGCTCGACGTGACGACGGTATTCTTGCCCAGTTCGAGCACTTCTTTTTTCGAGTTGTAGACGCCGTTCTCGGCAGCCACTTCGGACGTGCTGTTGTCGTGCAGCCTGAAGCTGCCGTGCAGATCGTGCAGCTCGACCAGATCGGGCCGCGTCAGATCCTGCGCCGCCGCTTTGGCGGTGAATTCGTAGGGCCGCGAGTCGCGGGTGAAGCCAATGATCCGCGGTTGCTGCATCGTGATCTTGGTGCCGGACACGACCAGGTCGCCGCCGATGTCGGGCACGTTGCGCAGCAGACGCATCGGATTGAACCAGGTCCACAGCATGAAGGCGGAGACCACGATGATCATGCTCAGCGGCACCGCAAGGCGCAGCACGCGCACCCTGCGCGAGTGGCGCCGCGCCGCGCGGAAGGCGCGCTCGCTGTCGCCGCGGCGCATCGTCCAATAGCTGCGCGCGGTCTCGACATCCGGCCTGGCGGCGATCAACTGGCTCATTAGTTCATTCCGTCCGCCCGTTGGCGGCCCAATCGCCTCGACATGAACCCGGACTATGGCGCGCACGTGGCCCGGCGCCGGCCGGCAAGACCCCGTTACGCCGAATGCGAGAAAATATCTTCGTCCGCCCAGCCGCCGAGGTCGAGCTTCACCCGGTCCGGCAGGAAGCGGAAACAGGCCGCCGCCAGCTCGGTGCGATGCTCGCGCGCCAGCATGGCATCAAGCTTGTCCTTGATCGCGTGCAGGTGCAGCACATCGGACGCGGCATAGGAAATCTGAGCGTCGGTCAATTCGTCGGCACCCCAGTCGGTCAGCTGCTGCTGCTTCGACAGGTCGATGCCGAGCACCTCGCGGGCGAGGTCCTTGAGGCCATGCTTGTCCGTATAGGTACGCACCAGCCGCGACGCGATCTTGGTGCAATAGACCGGCTCGGCCATCACGCCGAAGGTCTTGTAAAGAATGCCGAGGTCGAAGCGTGCGAAATGAAAGATTTTCAGGATCGCCCTGTCGGCGAGCAGCCGCTTGAGGTTGGGGGCGTCGCCGGGCTGCGCCGCGATCTGCACGACATCGGCCGAGCCGTCGCCCGGCGAAAGCTGCACCACGCAGAGCCGGTCGCGGTGCGGATCGAGGCCCATCGCCTCGGTATCGATGGCGACCGCGCCTTTATAGGCGCCGAGGTCCGGAAGATCGCCACGATGCAGGCGGATGGTCATTCATTACCCTGGTTCGGGGATGCTGGCGCCCAGAGCTGGTGCCCAGAGCTGGTGCCCAGGAGAGGACTCGAACCTCCACGGTGTTACCCGCTAGTACCTGAAACTAGTGCGTCTACCAATTCCGCCACCTGGGCAAAGTCTTCAGGACTTGCGGCGATACCTACGGATGCGCTCCCGCCTTGTCAAATGACGCAGGCGCAGGTGCTATACAGCCGCCCACGCTTGCGCTATTGCCGCTGTCTCCTGCCTGCGCCGGTTCAAACCCGAATGCCATGAGCCCGAAAAGCACTTTCGACAGCCTGATTACCGTCTACGGCGGCTCCGGTTTCCTCGGTCGCCACGTGGTCCGGGCGCTGGCCAAGCGCCATTACCGCATCCGGGTCGCCTGCCGCCGGCCCGATCTTGCCGGCCATCTGCAGCCGCTCGGCCGGGTCGGACAAATCCATGCCGTGCAGGCCAACCTGCGCAATGCCGCCTCGGTCGAGGCCGCCGCGCGCGACGCCGACGTCGTCATCAACCTGGTCGGCATTCTGGCCGAGACCGGTCGTCAGCGTTTCGACGCGGTGCAGGGCGCCGGCGCCGAGGCCGTGGCAAGGGCCGCCGCCGCGCACGGCGCCCGCATGGTGCAGATTTCGGCGCTCGGCGCGGACGAGAACTCCGCCTCGCGCTACGCCCGCTCGAAAGCGCGGGGCGAGAAGCTCGTGCTCGCGGCGGTGCCGTCGGCGGTCATCGTGCGGCCCTCGATCCTCTTCGGACCGGAGGACACCTTCTTCAACCGCTTTGCCGCGATGGCGCGGATGCTGCCGGCGCTGCCGCTGATCGGCGGCGGCGCGACGCGCTTCCAGCCGGTGTTTGCCGGCGACGTCGCAGCCGTGATCGCCGACGCGGCCGAAGGCCGGGCCACCCCGGGCACGACCTACGAGCTCGGCGGGCCCGACGTGCTGACGTTCAAGGAGCTGATGCAGTTCATCCTCAGGACCATCGAGCGACGCCGCCTGCTCGTCCCCATTCCGTTCGCGCTGGCGAAGCTTCAGGCGGCGGTTCTGCAATTCCTGCCGGACGCGCCGCTCACGCCCGATCAGGTCGAGCTCTTGCGCACCGACAATGTGGTATCGGAGGCGGCAAAACGCGAGCGGCGCACGTTCGAGGCGTTCGGCATCACGCCGGATTCGATCGCGGCGATCGTGCCGTCCTATCTGTGGCGCTTCCGCAAGACGGGGCAGTTCAACAGCCGCCACGCCTGACATCTCCACAGACCCTCTCATGCCCGTCATCACCAACATCGAGGATCTTCGTCAGCTGATGCGCAGGCGCATTCCGCGCGCCATATTCGATTATGTCGATCGCGGCTCCTACGACGAGATCAGCTGGCGCGCCAATGTCGACGACCTGCGGGCGATCAAATTTCGCCAGCGTGTGCTGATCGACGCCGACAATCGCGACACCACTTCGACGATGCTCGGCGAGAAGGTCTCGATGCCCGTCGCGATCGCGCCGACCGGCCTGACCGGACTGGTGCACGGCGACGGCGAGATGCTGGCGGCGCGCGCCGCCGAGGCCGCAGGCATTCGCTTCACGCTCTCGACGATGTCGATCTGCTCGATCGAGGACGTGCGCAGCGTCACCAAGGGTCCGTTCTGGTTCCAGCTCTACGTGTTCCGCGACCGCGGCTTCAGCGAATCGGTCATCGCGCGCGCCTACGAGGCGGGCTGCACTGCGCTGTTCGTCACGGTCGACCTGCCGCTGCGCGGCCAGCGCCACGCTGACATCAAGAACGGCCTCGAAGTGCCGCCGCGGCTGAAGCTGCGCAACGCGCTCGATATCATGACCAAGCCGGTCTGGACCTCGCGCGTGCTGATGGGCAAACGCAAGACCTTCGGCAACATCCAGGCCTATCTCAAGCAGCAGAGCGGGGAAAAGACGCGCGGCGACGTGCTCGCCGCCGGCGCCTGGGCCAACGAGAACTTCGACGGCTCGCTGTCGTGGAAGGATATCGAATGGGCCCGCAAGCACTGGCCGGGCAAGCTCGTCATCAAGGGCATCCTCGATCCCGCCGATGCGCGCCTGGCGGCCGAGGTCGGCGCCGACGCCATTGTCGTATCCAATCACGGGGGCCGCCAGCTCGACGGCGCGCCGTCCACCATCAGCGTGTTGCCGAAAATCGCCAACGTCGCCGCCGGCCGGATCGAGGTGCTGTTCGACGGCGGCATTCGCTCCGGCCAGGACGTGCTCAAGGCGCTGGCGCTCGGCGCCAATGGCTGCATGATCGGCCGCGCCTATCTTTATGGCCTCGGCGCGATGGGCGAGGCCGGCGTGCGCAAGGCGCTCGATCTGATCGCCAGCGAACTGAAGGTGAGCATGTCGCTGACCGGCGTGCGCAACATCGACGAGATCACGGGCAACATTCTCTACGACCGGCCGGCCGACCGCGGCCACGGCTGACGCTCAGCGCGTGAAATAGATCGCGAGCAGCCCGACGCTGCCGAGCAGGATCCGCCACCAGGCAAACACCGCGAAGCTGTGGCGCTGCACGTAGCGCAGGAACGTCTTCACCACGATCCAGCCGAAGATGAACGAGGCGGCAAAGCCGACCGCGAGCGCCGCCATGTTGCCGTCGGCGAGCTCGCCGCGGCTCTTGTAGACCTCGAAGGCGAAGGCGCCGACCATCGTCGGCATCGCCAGCCAGAACGAGAACTCCGCCGCGGAGCGCCGGTCGGCGCCGAACAGCATGGCGCCGACGATGGTCGCACCGGCGCGCGACACGCCGGGGATCATCGAGACGCACTGAAACAGACCGATGCCGAGATACATCCACAACGGAAACTCGGTCGCGTCATGGCGGCGCGCCTGCAGGGCCAGCCGGTCGATCCACAGCAGCACGAAGCCGCCGAGGATCAGCGTGATGCAGACGATGCGCACGTCGAACAGCACGCTCTTGATGAAGCCGTAAGCCACCGCGCCGATGACCGCCGCCGGCAGGAAGGCGAGCAGCACGCCGATGACGAAACGCGCCGCCGGCCAGCTCGTGAACATGTTGAGCGCGAGATTCCACAGCCGCGTGAAATAGATCGACAGCAGCGCGAGGATCGCGCCGAGCTGGATCAGCACCGTGAACGACTTGCCGAAGCTGTCGTCGCCCCAGCCGATCAGATGCTCCATCAGCAGGAGATGGCCGGTCGAGGACACCGGGAGAAATTCCGTCAGCCCCTCGACCAGCCCGAGCACGGCGGCCTTGATCAGATCGAGAGAGCTGCCGAGCAGGGCCGACATGAGTGCACCGAGGGATCAGGGAATCGCGCCGCAGAGCATTGGCGCAGGCGCGGCGGCCGGGCAAACAAAAAACCGGTAAAGACCGTCGTGTTCAACAGGTTGCTCGCCGGTCGCGGCTTCCTATAGTGCTTGCAGACTGATTCCCGCGCGGCCGTCACGGCCCGCCAAGTCCGGGCGACCATGCTGACTTTGTTCCATCAACCGCTCTGTCCGCATTCGCGCTATGTGCGGCTGATGTTCGGCGAATATGGCCTCAGCGCGCGGCTGGTCGAGGAGCGGTTCTGGGAGCGGCGCGAGGAATTCCTGGTGCTCAATCCGGCCGGCACCATCCCGGTGCTGGTCGAGGAGGGCCAGCCGCCGGTGCCGGGCGGCGCCATCATCGCGGAATACATCGACGAGACGCGCGGCGCCGCGCAGGCTGACGGACGGCTTTTCCCCGACAGCTCGAGCGGCCGCATCGAGGTGCGGCGGCTGGCGAGCTGGTTCAACGACAAATTCCACAGCGAGGTCAGCGGACCGCTGGTCAACGAGCGCGTGTTCAAGCGCTACATGACGCTGGAACAGGGCGGCGGGCCGCCGGACACCGACGCGATCCGCGCGGCCCGCCACAATATCCGCTATCATCTGGCCTATATCGGCTGGCTGGTGCGCACGCGCAATTTCCTGGCCGGCGACCGGCTCACTTATGCCGACCTCGCGGCGGCCGCGCACCTGTCGGCGGTCGAGTACCTGGGCGATGTGCCGTGGAACGAAGACGATGCAGCGAAGAACTGGTACGCGCGGGTGAAGTCGCGCCCGTCGTTTCGTCCGCTGCTCGCGGACACGCTGGCCGGGATTCCGCCGAGCAAAAGTTACGGCGACCTGGACTTTTGATTCCTCCACGAGTCCTTGCGAGTAGCACCACCCGTTCTTCACCTCCCTCCCTTATGGGGGAGGTCGTCGCGCGCGAAGCGCGTCGGGAGGGGGGTCAATGAAACCGAACACGCTGCCGGGGGCGGCCCCCCCCCCCCCCCCCCCCCCGCGGGGGGGGGGGGGGGGGGGGGGGG
>CAZNTY010000010.1:0-2078 GCA_964576085.1 uncultured Undibacter sp.
TCGCTTGATGTCGATCAGCGCGGTGCGAAATGAATCATCGGGAACCGCGACAACCTTACTGATGCCGGCGCGTTGCGTGATGGTGAGATTGCGCAGGCCGATACCGAGCTTCTGCCTGATCGGGGATGATGCGATGGCATCGAGCGGCCGGTTGCTGAGCACGGCGACATAGGCTGGCACCTCGACAAAAGTCCGCGATTGCGCATTCGTCCAGATTCCCAGGATATGCTCCTTCTTGCGCGTGACGAGATTTTCGGCCGGCCCCTTCACCGTCACGACGACGTCGTATCCGCCGCGCCGTGCAACCGTCGCCGCATCCCGCTCGATTGCTCCGAACAGCACAAGCTCGGTGCCGGTGAAGCTCGACGTAATGAGAACCTGATGGCTCGAGAGCGACGTGATCAGCTTTTCCGCCTGCGCGGGCACGGCTGCGCTGATCATGACCGCGATCAATCCGGGGCGGAGAAGCCTCATGCCCCGTCTCCGAGAAGCCGGATGGAGAACAGATTCTGCGGCTGCCCCAGCAATTCGAGGGCGAAGCGGAAACCGACTCCAAGGACGAGCAGGCCGAGCAACAGCCGCAGCCGCTCCGCGCTCATGCGTTGGCCCGCACGCGTGCCGAATTGCGCTCCGGAAACTCCGCCGACCATGAGAATGAGCGCGAGCAGCGCATCGACAAGATGATTTGTCGCGGCATGCAGGATCGTCGCGCTCGCCATCGTGATCAGCGTCAGTACGGTCGACGTGCCGATGACGGTCGAGGTCGGTACGCGCAGCAGGTAGATGAGCATCGGCACCAGCAAGAATCCGCCACCGATGCCCATGATGGCGCCGACGAAGCCGATGATGAATCCGATCACCCAGACCGGGATCGCCGACACGTAGATTTTCGAGCGCTTGAAGCGAAGCTTCACCGGCAACCCGTGAATCCACATGTGACTGCCGGGCCGGCGCAGGACGACCGGTTTGCCCTGATAGGTCCGCAGGATCGCGCGGATGGCCTCGGTGACCATCAGGCCGCCGACGATCGACAACAGCACGACGTAGGACAGCGCGATGACGAGATCGAGGAGATCGGCCGAGCGCAGAAACGTAAAGAGCCAGACGCCGGCGCTCGTCCCCAGAATGCCGCCGGCGAGCAGCATGACAGCGAGCGAGGGGTCGACGGCGCGCCGCCGCCAATACGCGATGGCGCTGGAAAAGGACGAGGCCGCAATGTGCGTCGAGACGGTCGCAACCGAGACGGCGGGTGGCACGCCGAGGAAGATCAGGAGCGGGGTCATCAGGAAGCCGCCGCCAATGCCGAACATGCCAGAGATGAAGCCGACCGCGATCCCCATGGCGAGGACCACGAAAATGTTCACAGGCAAATCCGCAATCGGAAGGTAGATTTGCACGGGCGACTCGCCGGTGTTCGGGCTTACCGGTTAGGCCGCAGCCATCGCGCCGCGGCGGTGCTTCGACCGGGTTGGCCCGGTCTTTCGCGCCAGCCCCATCGGTACAGAGTCAGACGAAAGAGTCGAATGGTTTGTGCAAATCCGGCTGAGGTCAGGTCGGCGCAATGCGCATCGGGGCTGCGGCCGGCGTGCGGCGCTTGGGCTGCGCGGCGGTTGCCGGCCTGTCCCAGCCGCCCTCCGGCATTTTGACGGCGGTGGCCTGCTCCGGCTGCGGCTCGGGCACGAATGTCTCGATGGCGTGCTTGGCGGCCTTCAGCGCCGCGGGATCGAGGCGTGCGCCGATCTCGTCGCGCTTCTTTGCCGCATCCTTGTCGCCCTGCGCGGCCGCCAGGCCAAACCACTTATAGGATTCGACGAGGCTCTGGCCGATGCCGACGCCACGCGCATACAGGATGCCGAGATTGTATTGGCTGTCCGCGACCCCGAAATCGGCCGCCTTGCGGAACCAGAGACCGGCCGTCTGATAGTCCGGCTTGCCACCCGCGCCCTCGGCGTAGAGCACGGCGAGATTGTGCATGGCCCGCGCGTTACCCTTCTCGGCGGCGGCGTTGTAAAGCGATTGGGCGGTGGCGAGGTCCTTTTTGACCCCTTGGCCCTTCTCGTAAAGGCTGCCCAGCCGGA
>CAZNTY010000011.1:0-3551 GCA_964576085.1 uncultured Undibacter sp.
TAGGCAGAATTCGAGAGACCCACGATGGCACACAAGAAAGCAGGCGGATCCTCGCGCAACGGCCGCGATTCAGCGGGCCGCCGCCTCGGCTTGAAGGCCCACGGCGGCGAGATTGTGCTTGCCGGCAACATCATCGCGCGCCAGCGCGGCACCCAGTGGCATGCCGGCAATAATGTCGGCACCGGCAAGGATCACACGTTGTTCGCACTCATAGATGGAAAGGTTTCGTTCGCTACCAAAGCCAAGGGCCGCAAAATCGTATCGGTTGTTCCGATGACGGAGGCTGCGGCCGAGTAAACGGTGGACATAATGAGAGGTCCGCCGGTCATTCCAGTCAAACCGGCGGGGCTCAATGGGCTCTGAGAGGGGGAGACGGGTGGCCGGCTCCCCCTCTCCGCTTTTAAAGCTGACCCTAGGGAGCCTGAGCTATGACACTGCTGGAAGACCTGCCAAGAGGAACATGCCGCGACCCAAGTATTCCCGTCCTCGAGACCAAGCGGCTGGTGCTGCGCGCACCGCGCCTCGAGGACGCTAAAGCGGTTGCAGCGCTCGCCAACGATCGCCGCATCGCGGAGAATACTGCGCGCATTCCGCATCCCTACAAGGTGACGGACGCGGAGACGTTCATCTCGGCGTCGAATTGCGCCGGGGGCGAGTCGGTGTTTCTCATCACGCTGCGCGATGGCGCGAACAAGGGCGAGATTCTGGGCGCCTGTGGCGTGTCGGTCGCCGACAGTCAGCCGCCGGAAGTCGGCTACTGGCTCGGCGTGCCCTACTGGGGCAACGGCTATGCCACCGAGGCCCTGCATGCCGTGATCGACTACGCGTTCGGCGAATTCGAGCACCCGGCGCTGCATGCCGGGGCGCGCGTCACCAACCCGGCATCGCGCCGGGTGCTGGAGAAATGCGGCTTCCAGTGGACCGGGGTCGGGCTTTATCGCATCCGCGCCATCAACTCGTCGGCGCCGATCGACCGTTTCCGGCTGGAGCGTGGCATCTGGACGGCGCTCAAGACCTGGGGCCGGGCCAGAAAGGTGACATGATGGAACGCAAACTGGTCTCGTCCGCTTCGCCGTTCGAGCCGACGATCGGCTTTTCGCGCGCGGTGCGTGTCGGCCCGCATATCGCGGTGTCCGGCACGGCGCCGATCGCGGAGGGCGGCGGGGTTGCCTGTCCCGGCGATCTTTACGGCCAGGCCCGCCGTTGCCTGGAGATCATCGAAAAGGCCGTCAACGAGGCCGGCGGCAAGCGCGAACATATCGTGCGCACGCGGATATTCCTCAAGGACGCCAGCCGCTGGCAGGATGCTGCACGCGCGCACGGCGAATTTTTCAGGGACATCCGGCCGGCCACGACCATGATCCAGATCGTGCAGGCCATCGATCCCGGGTGGCTGATCGAGATCGAGGCCGACGCTATTGTCGTTTAAGGCGGGTCGACCAAGGCGGTCGGCGCTGCCCTCACCTGCTCGCGGACGAAGATGTAGATGCCGGCGGCGATGATGATGGTCGCGCCGATCAACACGGAGACACGCGGTACATCGCCGAAGAAGATATAGCCGAACACGATCGCCCAGATGATCATCGTATATTGATAGGGCACCACCACGGACGCCGGCGCGATCTTCAGCGAGCGGTTCATGCAGACGTGGGCGACCACCGCGACGGCGCCAAGCAGGCAAAGCAGGCTACCGTCGCGCCAGGACGGCGTGACCCAGGTGAACGGCGCAACCAGCAGGCCGAAGACGAGCGCGCCGCCGAAGGTTGACGTGACCAGCACGACGTCGGACGTGCCGCGCAACATGCGGGTGCAGATCAGGTAGAGCGAGTATGACAAGCTCCCGGCGATGGCAACGAAGGCGGCCGGCGTGAAACTCTGGGTCGACGGGTCGAGCGCAATCATTACGCCGGCGAAGCCGACAATCACCGCCGCCCAGCGCCGCCAGCCGACCCGCTCGCCGAGAATGAATGGCGACAATGCCGTGACGTAGATCGGCGCGGCCAGATAGAACGTCATCACGTCCGCGAGCGGCATGTAAGCGAGCGCCCAGTAGAAGCAGGCCACCTCGAAGGTTGAGAACAGCGGCCTTAGCCACTGGATCAGGGGTTGCGGCGCACTGGCGAAGGGAAACCATCCCTCTCGCACGATAAATGGCGCCAGCACCGCGAGCCCCGTCGCGCTGCGCATCAACAGCAGCTGGCCGACCGAAAAGCTCGCGATCAGGTATTTGCCCATCGCATCATTGAGGGCGAAGAAGAAGATGCCGAGCAGCATCAGGCCGATGCCGGCAAGAACGGTAGATTGCGCCAATCCGGCCCGAGACTGTGAATCCATGGCGGCGAAAGCTATATACGCAGCCGGGCAGGCCGCAAAACCATGAAATTCCTCGACGAAGCCAAGGTCTATGTCGCGTCCGGTGCCGGCGGCAACGGCTGCGTGTCGTTCCGGCGCGAGAAGTTCATCGAGTTCGGCGGGCCGAACGGGGGCGACGGCGGCAAGGGCGGCGATGTCGTGGTCGAAGCGGTCAACGGCCTCAATACGCTGAGCGATTACCGCTATCAGCAGCATTTCAAAGCCGAACGCGGCATGAACGGCATGGGCAAGGACCGCCACGGCGCCAATGGCAAGGACGTCGTGCTGCGCGTTCCGGTCGGCACCCAGGTCTACGACGAGGATGGCGAGACGCTGCTCGCTGATCTCACCACGGTCGGCCAGCGGGTGACGATCGCCAAGGGCGGCAACGGGGGCTTCGGCAACGCCTATTTCAAGTCCTCGACCAACCGCGCGCCGCGCCATGCCAATCCTGGCCAACCCGGCGAGGAGCTGACCATCCGGCTTCGCCTCAAGCTGATCGCCGATGCTGGGCTGATCGGCCTACCGAACGCCGGCAAGTCCACGTTCCTGTCGGTGGTCAGCGCTGCCAGGCCGAAGATCGCCGACTATCCGTTCACCACCCTGCACCCGCAGCTCGGCGTGGTGCGGATCGACGACCGCGAATTCGTGCTCGCAGATCTGCCCGGCCTGATCGAAGGCGCGCACGAAGGCGTCGGGCTCGGCGACCGTTTCCTGGGCCATACCGAACGGTGCCGCGTCCTGCTGCATCTCATCGACGGCACGGCCGAGGACGTCGCCGTGGCCTATCAGACCGTGCGTAACGAGCTCGAGGCCTATGGTCACGGTCTCGCCGACAAGCCAGAGATCGTCGCCTTGACCAAGGCCGACGCGCTGACGCCGGAGGCGATCAAGGCACACAGCGCCGCACTGAAAAAGGCGGCGGGCAGGGTCCCACTCGTGCTGTCCTCGCAATCCGGCACCGGCGTGTCGGAAACATTGCGTGCCTTGATGGCGGTCATCGAGAAGGCACGCACGATGCCCGATGCCGCATCGCAAGAAGCGACATCACAAGAAACAACTTGGCAGCCGTAAGCGCGCCTCCCCTTCCCGCGCTCAAATCGCCGCGCTAGCCTTCTGGCCAAATTCACCGGGAGGCCGTCCATGAAATTTCGCTTGACCTTTGCTCTGGCTCTGACGCTGATCGCGTTCCCCGTCTT
>CAZNTY010000012.1:0-2536 GCA_964576085.1 uncultured Undibacter sp.
AGGTCCTCGGCTGTCCTTCTGGCGATCTCCATGTCCTGCTGCACGGCGAAGACGATCTCGGCGATCGAGGCTGCGAGGTCCTTGCCAGTCTCCGACGCGCCGGCCTGGATGATGACCGGATAGCCCTGCGGCGGCCGCGAGATGTTGAGCGGTCCCTTGACCGAGAAGTATTCGCCCTTGTGGTTGAGCTCGTGCATCTTCGCGATGTCGGCGAACTGACCGCTGGTTTTGTCCATGACGATCGCGTCGTCTTCCCAGCTGTCCCACAGGCCTTTGACCACGTTCACGAACTCGGTCGCGATGGCGTAGCGCAGGTCATGCGGCGGATGGCTGGCGTGGCCGAAATTCGCCGCGGCTTCCGGGAATGCGCCGGTCACGACGTTCCCGCCGGCGCGCCCGCCGCTGAGATGATCGATCGACGCAAAAGCGCGGGCGAGGTTGTAGGGATCGCTGTAGGTCGTCGATGCCGTCGCTGCGAGTCCGATGCGGGATGTCTTGACGGCGAGTGCCGCCAGCAGCGTCAATGGTTCGAGCCGCACCAGAACCGAAGGATGCACCTTCGGGCCGGTGTTCAACGCGTCAGCGAAAAAGACCAGATCGAACTTGGCGCGCTCCGCGGTCTGCGCGATCCGCTCGATCAGTGGAAAATTCTCGGCGCCGGCTTCCGCGTCCTTCAGCCGCCAGCCGGCGACATGATGGCCGGTACCGAGGATGAACACGCCGAGGTGCATCTGGGATGGGTTGCTCATGCGGAGCCTGCTTTATGAGTGCTAACGTCGCCAGGAGCCCGACTTCGATGTTTTGTGCTTCTGCCGGGCATCGTCTCTTGACTTTCAGGCGACGGAGGTTGCTGTCACGCGGTTATTGCCCGCCGAGCCGCGCCTGGCCGGATGCTCGGGGCGCGGGACGCCAAGGTGATCGCGCAGGGTTCGGCCGGTGTATTCACGGCGGAACAGGCCGCGCTTCTGCAGCACTGGCACAACGTGATCGGCGAAATTATCGAAGGCGCCGGGGAAGTACGGCGGCAGCAGGTTGAAGCCGTCGGCCGCGCCGGCCTTGAACCATTCCTCCATCTCGTCGGCGATCTGCTCGGGCGTGCCACACATCAACTTGTGACCCATGCTGAGGCCGACGAAATCGCGCAGCTCCCGCAGTGTCATGTTGCGTCGGCGTGCCGTTTCGGCGAGCGTGATGGCGTGGCCCTGCATGATGGTGGACGGCGGCAGTTCGGGGACGGGACCGTCGAGCGGATAAGAGGACAGGTCTGTGCCCATGCGCTCGGACAGCACCTTCATCGCGTAGGCCGGATCGGTCAGTGCGCCGATCTCGGCGAGCTTGGCCCTGGCCTCGGCCTCGGTCGAGCCGACGATGGGACAAATGCCGGGCAGAATCTTCAGGTGGTCGGGATCGCGGCCGTATTTTTCCTTGGCCAGCGTCTTGAGACGCTTGGCGAACCCGATCGCAGTATCCTTGTTCTGCTGGACGGTGAACACGACCTCGGCGATCGACGCGGCGAAATTGCTGCCGGCATCGGAGGCGCCGGCCTGCATGAACACCGGATAGCCCTGCGGCGGGCGCGTGATGTTGAGCGGGCCTTTGACATTGAAAAACTTGCCGTGGTGATTGAGAACGTGCAGCTTGTCGGCATCGATGAACTTGCCGCTGGCCTTGTCCATCACCAGCGCATCTTCCTCCCAGCTATCCCAGAGGCCCCTGATGACGTCCATGAACTCGTGGGCGATCGCGTAGCGTTCCTCCTGGGGTGGATGCTTCGCCGTGCCGAAATTCTCGGCCGCCTCCGCGAAGGCGCCGGTGACGATGTTCCAGGCGATCCGGCCACCGGTCAGGTGGTCGAGCGAGGCCAGCATGCGCGCGAGATTGTAGGGCTCGGTGTAGGTGGTCGAGGCGGTGGCGGCGAGGCCGACATGGGTCGTGCACATCGTCAGCGCGCCCAGCAGCGTCAGCGGCTCGAGCCGCGCCACCATCGAGGGATGCATGCCGGGGAACGAATTCAGCCCGTCGGCGAAGAACACGAAATCGAACTTGGCCTGCTCGGCCTTCTCGGTCACCCGCTTGATCAGCGGGAAGTTCTGCGACCCGGCCTGCGCTTCCGGCAACCGCCATCCGGACACGATGTTGCCCGCGGCCAGAAGGAGAACGCCGAGGTGCATCTGAGATTGCTGCGTGCTCATCCGTCATATCCCTCCAGACGAGGAGGACCGGGCATCCTCACGGTCTGCATACCAGCCGATCGCATACAGGGCTGCGATCGCATCGCCGATCTTTGTTCGTGTTAAAAAGCCTAGAACCCTTTTGAGCTATGGTCAAACTGCGCCCTGTTTGCAGGGAGGCCCGCTATGCGTCGGCCCGAAGCTTGTCAGGCCGGCCCGTCCTGCACGGCGATGGCGTCTTCGGCCCGCCAATACACGGCAACGGGATCACCGATGCCGAAGGCGGCGGCGCCACTGCTGGTGATCTGCTCGATGACGCTCAGCTGCGTGCCTGCGGCGCGGACCACGTATTTTCGCGAACGGCC
>CAZNTY010000013.1:0-2695 GCA_964576085.1 uncultured Undibacter sp.
AAGCTCAAGACCCTGCTGCGCAAGGCCTCAGAGCGCACCGTCGAGGCGACATGGCAACGCATCGGGACATTGCTGCAGCACTTCACGCCCCAGGAATGCGCAAACTATTTCAGGAACGCTGGATATGCTTCCGAATAATCGGATCAGGCTCTAGCCGTCTCCAGCGCCAGCGCTTCGACCAGCGGCGAGACGTCAGGCGACTGCTCGATAGTCCACAGCCGTTCGGACAGGTCCTTGGCCTTGGCCACGCCATGCACCGGGCCGACCAGGTCGAGGAACTTGGCGACTAGGCCCTGGTCGTCGAGCGGCACGATGCGTGAACCCCAGGCCTCGTCGGCCTGCCGAACGAATTGGCCTTTGCTCGTCGTCACCGTCACGCGGGCCGGGCGCAGCCGCGGATAGAGCTGGTCGATCTCGGTCGGCGCCGTCACCGTCAGCTTGTCGGCAAACTCGGTGAATGCCGGATCCCGGCGCGTTTTGTCGTCGAAGTGCTCGAACTTGACGCCACGATAGCGCGCCGCCAGCCCCATCAGGTACGGGAATGAAAGCTGCGCGCTGGCGAAATCGTCCCAAGGCACGTGGGCGTGTTCGGTCGCGATCTTGTAGGTCTCGACGTCCACCCTCCGGATGTCGTCGAACGCGATCTTCTCGTCGTTGCAGAGGCCGAACATCGCCTCGACCGCCGGCTGGATGTGGCGGCAGCAGGCGTACGGCTTGATGTAGCAATCGGTGATGCCGTACTCGGCCGCGGGCGGCAGCTTGATAGGGCGCGCCTTGTCGATCCGGCCGAACGCGAAGGCTTGCATGAAGCCGTCGCGGCCCTCGATCACGTTGGGCGGACCTTCGGTGCCTTGTTCGGCCAGCAGCGCCGCCTGCATGCCCTCGCGGGAGGCGTGGCCGGCGTGCAGCCGCTTGATGTCGCCGCCTCCGGCGACGAAGGCGAACAGGCCTGCCGCGCTGGACGCCGCGATGCCGAGTGCATTGGCGAGCTGCTGTGTGGAAAGGCCGCGCAGCTTGCCGGTCGCCATCGCCGCGCCGAACGGTCCGACCGCGCTGGTCGGATGAAAGCCGCGCTGCCGCAGGTCCGGCGCGCAGGCACGGGCCAGGCAGATGTTGGTCTCATAGCCCACCACGATCGCCTCGATCAGCGCGCGGCCGGTGGCGCGGCGGTCGTAGGAAACCGCGAGCACGGCTGGAACGATCACGCAGCCGCAATGCGCCGAACCGTGGCGATAGCCGTCGTCGAGCTCGATGCCATGCGCTGCGGTGCCGCCGAGGAACGCCGCGTCGAGCAGGTCGGCGCGGCGCGCGCGGCCGGGCACCGGCACGCGGCCGACGGGACGGACGGACTTCAACACGTTCTCGGCCTGCGTCGCGATCGAGCCGCCGGCGCCCGCGATCATCACGCCGACGGTATCGAGCAGATGCCGCCGCGCGTAGTGCCGTGCCTCCTCGGGCAGGGCGTCATGGCGCAGCTCGGCGGTGAAGCGGACGATCTCGGCGGTCGCTCCTGCGGCAGGCTGCAGGGTGTGCACGGCTTCGGCGTGGGACATGGCGTTTCCTCAGGTTGCACCAAGCGTATCACAAAGCTCACGCGGAGCGGCCAACCCTTTGGGCCTCATCCTGAGGAGGCGCGAAGCGCCGTCTCGAAGGATGGTCACGGGTCCGGTATGTTGCCTATCCTTCGAGACGCGGCCTCCGGCCGCTCCTCAGGATGAGGTCCGCACCTGTCGCTCAAGTTGCGCGAATCTTCTCCAGCACCGGCAGCAGACAATCGATGAACCTGGGCGGGTCTTCGCTCATCGGAAAATGGCCGAGGCCCTTCATGATGGTGGCGTGCGCGCCGGTGCGCTGGGCGATGTCGAGCGTGCCTTCGGTGGTGCAGGAGTAGTCGTACTCGCCGGTGAGCAGGTAGAGGTTTGCGGCCTTGCCGTCGATCTCGTCGATCTTGCCGCGAATGTCGCCGTCGACCTTGTAGAAATGCAGGTCGCCCTTGAACACGCCGGGCCCGCTCATCAGGTAGTGCCACAGCGTTTCCCAGCGGTGGTTGTCCGGAGCCGTCGGCGCCACCAGCCCCGACACCACGCCAGCCGACACCTCGCCGCCGTGGACATCCGGCCGGTGCAGCCACTCGACATCGTAGTAGGGCGCAACGTGTGCGGCGCTCTCCAGCCCGATGATGGCGCGGAACCGCTTGGCGTGCTGATGCGCGAGATAGAGCACGATGCGTCCGCCGATCGAGCAGCCCATCACGACAGGTTTATCGAGTTCCAGCGCATCGGAGATTTCCAGGATCATGCGGATATAGTCGCGCGAGGAGAGCTTGTATTCCTCGTTCTGGAAGCCATCCGGCGGCGACGACTTGCCGTGCCAGGGCATGTCGAACACGATGACGCGGAAATTCCTGGTGATGCGTTCGTCGTTGAGCAGGCCGCGGTACTGCCGCCCGTCCGAGCCAGCCGTGTGCAGGCACAACAGCGGGACGCCTTGACCGGCCTCCTCGATGTAGAGCCGGTGCGGCCGGCCGAGCAGCGTCAGGTTGAGATAGCGGCCGACGATCGGTTCGAAGCGCGGGCTCATGCGGCGGCTCCCTTCGCGGCCAGGGCGCGGGGCTTGGCCAGCACGTCCTTGATGTATAGCAGGTTCGCCATGAACGGATGCAGGTTGCCCTCGATGGTGAGCTTGCCGCGCTTGA
>CAZNTY010000014.1:0-2570 GCA_964576085.1 uncultured Undibacter sp.
TAGGCGCCCAGTACTTGCTTGTTGTGGGGATTTTCCATCGACGACTGCTCGAGCACCGCGACGGCCTGCACGCGCTGCTCAGTCGCGCGCAACGCCTGCGCGTAGCGGATGGCAGCCTCCGGATCCTTGGTGTTGGCGCGATAACGCTCGCCCCAATAAGCGGCGGCGCGGCGCCAATCGGCGTCAGTAACCGGCGCCGAGGCGGAGGAGATCGAGCCGGTTGTGTCCGAACTGCCGGTCGTCGTGCAGCCGCCGACAGACAGCGCCAGCACGGCTGCAAGGGCAGCGGAGGCAAGAAGGCGGGTGGCGAGGCGGTCGGACAGGCGCATGAGCTTCCCGGAACGGACCGCCGAGCAATAAAAGGTTAACCCTAAAGACTGGTTAATTGCCCGGGCAGGACGCCACCGGCGCCTCATTTCGATTCAATTCGTATAGGATCAAAGGCGTTGTTTTGCGGACTCCCCTCATGGCCATGCATCCGATTTTCGCGACGACCGATGCCCAAGCGGTCCCGATCTGGTTTGCCAGCGCGCGCACCCTCGCCGAGGTGGTGACCAGGATCGGCGGCCATGCCGGGGCCTTCGCCAAGGCCGCGGGTTTCGAGGGCAAGCCCGGACAGCACCTGCTGATGCCGGGCGGCGGCGGAAAGGTCGCCGTCGTGCTGTTCGGCATCGAAGCGGCAGACGATCCTGCCAAAAACGCTTTCCTGCCGGGTCGACTCCCCGCGCTGCTGCCGGACGGTACCTATCGGTTCGCCAACGCGCCGCATGACGCACGGCTTGCCGCGCTGGCCTTCGCGCTCGGGGCCTATGACTTCACCCGCTACCGCAAGGGTAGCGGCAAAAAGCTGAAGCTGCGTCCGCCCGCCGGCGTCGATGCCGCTGAATTGGGCGCCGTCATCGACGGAGTCGCGCTGGCGCGCGACCTCATCAACACCCCCTCGAACGACATGGGACCGGCCGAGCTCGAGGCCGCGGCCGCCAGGCTCGCAAAGACCCACCGCGCGAAACTGGCGACCGTCACCGGGACGAAACTTGAAAAGAACTTTCCGCTGGTGCACGCGGTCGGCATGGGATCGACGCGTGCGCCGCGGCTGATCGACATGACCTGGGGCAATCCGCGCCATCCCAAGGTGACGCTGGTCGGCAAAGGTGTCTGCTTCGATACCGGCGGCCTCGACATCAAGAACGATGCCGGCATGCTCAACATGAAAAAGGACATGGGGGGGGCGGCAACCGCGCTGGCGCTCGCGCACATGGTGATGGCGCGCAAGCTGCCGCTGCGACTGCGCGTCATCATTCCAGCGGTCGAGAATTCGATTTCCGGCTCGAGCTTCCGGCCGCGCGATGTCTATCGTGCCCGCAACGGCATCACCGTCGAGATCGGCAATACCGACGCCGAAGGGCGGCTGGTGCTGGCCGACGCACTGGCATTGGCGGACGAGGAGAAGCCCGACCTGGTCGTCGATTTCGCCACGCTGACCGGCGCAGCGCGCGTCGCGCTGGGGCCCGACCTGCCGCCATTCTACACCGACGACGACAGGCTCGCCGTTGACCTGCTACGGCATGGCACGAGCGAGAACGACCCGCTATGGCGCCTGCCGCTGTGGCGGCCGTACGAGGGGATGCTCGAGTCGAAGGTGGCCGATACCAATAACGTCGGCGGTAGCTTTGCCGGCTCGATCACCGCCGCGCTGTTCCTGCGCAAATTCATATCGCAAGCGAAGGCCTGGGCGCATTTCGACATCTTCGCCTGGACGCCGGCCGCGAAGCCGGCGCGGCCGGAAGGGGGCGAATGCCAGGTGGCGCGCGCGCTTTACGCGTTGCTGACGGAGCGTTACGGCAAATAGATGCCGCTCGATCCGCGCCTCAACGCCTACCGGTCCGACCTCGCGGCGGCCGAGCTGCGCGGCAAGGTCGAGGCGACGCGCTTCATCGAAGGCACGCTGCGCCGGATCGTGGAACCGCAGGCGCCGTTGCGACGAGAGGGCCATCCCGAGGCGCCACTGCTGACCGAGGCGCTCTACGGCGAGCGCGTCATGGTCTACGAGATCGACGGTGAAGGCTGGGCCTGGGGCCAGCTCGTGCGCGACCGCTATGTCGGCTGGTTGCCGGCCGGGGCATTGGGCAGCCTTGGCGCGCCGGCGACGCATCGCGTGAGCGCGCTCCGCACGCTCGGCTTTCCGGCGCCCGACATCAAGCGACCCCCGCTCGCGGCACTGCCGTTCGGAGCCGAGGTGGCCGTCATCCGCCAGGACGCGCGCTTCGCGACGACCGAGAGCGGGCTTTATCTTCCGGCCGCGCACGTTGCGCCTGTCACGGCCCGCGAGGGGGACTTCGTCGCCACGGCCGAGCGTTTCCTGGGCACGCCCTATCTATGGGGCGGCAAGACCTCGCTCGGCATCGATTGCTCGGGGCTGGTGCAGGTCGCGCTCGAAGCCGCCGGCGTCCCCTGCCCGCGCGACAGCGATATGCAGGCGCAGTCGCTGGGCAGCCCGGTGGCGCTCGCGAATCTGCGGCGCGGCGACCTCGCGTTCTGGAAGGGCCATGTCGCAATCGTGCGCGACGCGC
>CAZNTY010000015.1:0-4214 GCA_964576085.1 uncultured Undibacter sp.
AGAAGCTCAAGGATGTCGAAGGCAAGGAAAGCAGGCGCGGCGCGATGGTCGAGGAGGCGGTGACGCCCGACCATATCGCGCAGGTCGTCTCGCGCTGGACCGGCGTGCCGGTCGACAAGATGCTCGAAGGCGAGAAGGAAAAGCTGCTCCGCATGGAGGACGAGATTGCCAAGCGCGTCGTTGGCCAGCAGGAAGCCGTGCACGCGGTCTCGACCGCCGTGCGGCGCGCCCGCGCCGGATTGCAGGATCCGAACCGGCCGATCGGCTCGTTCATGTTCCTCGGCCCTACCGGCGTCGGCAAGACCGAGCTGACGAAAGCGTTGGCGGAGTATCTGTTCGACGACGAGACGGCGATGGTCCGGCTCGACATGTCGGAATACATGGAGAAGCATTCGGTGGCGCGGCTGATCGGCGCGCCGCCGGGCTATGTCGGCTACGAGGAGGGTGGCGCGCTTACCGAAGCGGTGCGGCGGCGGCCCTACCAGGTGATCCTGTTCGACGAGATCGAGAAGGCGCACCCGGACGTGTTCAACGTCCTGTTGCAGGTGCTCGACGACGGCCGGCTCACCGACGGGCAGGGCCACACCGTCGATTTCCGCAATACGTTGATCGTGATGACCTCGAACCTCGGCGCGGAATTTCTGGTCAACCAGCCGGAAGGCCAGGATACTGATGCCGTCAAGGACCAGGTGATGGCGGTGGTGCGCTCGGCGTTCCGTCCCGAGTTTCTCAACCGCGTCGACGAGATCATCCTGTTCCACCGGCTGCAGAAGTCGGAGATGGGCCGCATCGTCGACATCCAGATCGCGCGGCTGCAGACGCGGCTCGACGAGCGCAAGATCACCGTGACCCTCGAGCCGAGCGCACGCGACTGGCTCGCCGACAAGGGCTGGGATCCCGCTTACGGCGCGCGCCCGCTCAAGCGCGTGATCCAGAAGTCGGTGCAGGACCCGCTGGCCGAGATGATTCTCGCCGGCACCATCCGGGACGGCGAGAAGGTGAAGATTTCAGCCGACAAGCTCGGGCTCACCTTCAACGGCAAGATGGCCGCGGCGGCTTGACAGCGTGCGGCGACAGGCCCGGCTTTGCCGGGCCTGTCTGTTGATGCAAGCGTGAAACCTGTAGGTTAGCGCCGACCTGACAGGGATTCTTTCGTCCGCATGGCCGGCATTTCCATCGCGCTCGCAACGTATAATGGCGAGACATACCTGGCGGAGCAGCTGCACAGCCTGGCGGCGCAGACGAGATTGCCGGCGCAGCTGGTGGTCTCGGACGACTGCTCGACCGACCGGACGGTGGAGATCGCAAACGACTTCGCATCGCGCGCGCCGTTTCCCGTCCGCATCATTCGCGGTGAAGACCGACTCGGCTTTCGCGACAATTTCATGCGCGCGGCGCAGCATTGCGCGCACGAGCTGATCGCCTTCTGCGACCAGGATGATGTCTGGGGACCGACCAAGCTCGCGGTGATGGAGCGTCAGTTCGACGATCCGGAGGTCCTGTTGGCCTATCATAATGCAACCTTGATCGCGGCCGACGGCGCGCCGATCGGACGGTTTTACCGCGGCAACCATCGGCCCAGAATGTTCGAGCCGCTCGGCCGCGATCCGTGGCTCGTCGTGCCGGGCTTCATGCAGGTGTTCCGCCGCACCCTGATGGAGTTCTCGGACCTGCACGCCGCTTCCTACGATGCCGACTGGCCGGGGCGGCCGCTCGCGCATGACCGCTGGTTCCTGTTCCTCGCGTCGGTCCTCGGGCGCATCGTCTACGTCGGAGAGCCGCTGGTGCGTTATCGGCAGCACGGCACAAACGTCTCCGGTTCTTATCCGGACGAGCGCGCCCATTTCGACCGCCTCGCCCGTGGCGTCCGCTTCATCCGCGCCGCGGCGAGCGCGGCCGGCAACCGCATCGAGCTGCTGCGCCGGGTCGAGGAGCGCGCACCGCCGCCGTGGCGCGAGCGGGCGGCGCAGGGCATCGCCTATTATGAAAAGATCCGCGGCGATCTCCTGGCGCGCAAGTCGGTCTATACTTTGCCGACCTGGCGCGCCCGCTTCAGAGCTTTGTTTGCGCTGCTTCGCCGGGGCTCCTACGGACCGCGCAGCTCCGCCCGGTTCTCGCTCTGGGATTTCCTGCTCGATTTTTATCTCGCGGCGCCGCTCGGTCCGCGTCTGCGGCGTCTGCTCCGCAAATAAGAGACCTGCCGAAAATTGAATTTCGGCGGCAATGCCGGTACAAGGCCGCCTCCTGCAATCACCGGCCGAAACGGATCGCGATGGGCGCCACGACGATTGCTACCTGGCTGGGCTGTCTGTTCCTTGCGCTCACAATCCTTGGCGGCACGCTGATGCTGGTCGCCAATCTCGGGCTGGTGTTTCAGCTTTTCTCGTATTTCACGCTGCGGCGCGCGGGCCTCGCGCAGGAGCGTGCGCGCCTGGCGCAGCCGCTGCCGCCGGACGATGAGCTGCCCGATGTCGTGCTGCAGATTCCGACTTTCAACGAGGGCCGGATCGTCGAGCGCAGCATCGCCAATGCGATGACGCTCGATTGGCCGAAGTCGAAACTGCATGTGCAGCTTTGCGACGACAGCACCGACGATACGACCGATATTGCGCGAGCCGCGGCAGCGAGGGCCGTGGCGCAGGGTTTCGATGTCGCGGTCTTTCATCGCGACGAGCGCACGGCCTTCAAGGCCGGCTCCCTGCAGTCGGCGATGAATCAGACGCCGCACGACTATTTCATCATCCTCGACGTCGATTTTGTCTCGCCGCCGGATTTTCTGCGGCGCTGCATGGCGGCCCTGCTCGCTGATCCGACCCTCGCCTTCGTGCAGGCGCGGCCCGATTTCCTCAACATCGAGACCAATCTCCTGACCCGATCCCAGACCTTGCTGCTCGACTATCATTATGCGGTCGAGCAGCCGACGCGGAGCTGGTCCGGCCAGGCGCTGCCGTTCAACGGAACCTGCGGCGTATGGCGGCGGGCGGCGATCGAGCTCGGGGGCGGCTGGCGCGGCGAGACGCTGACCGAGGATTGGGAGCTGAGCTATCAGGCGCGCCTCAAAGGAATGCGCGGCACGTTCGTGACGTCGGTCACATCCGCCGGCGAGCTGCCTGCCGACCTGAGAACCTGGATGACGCAGCAGAGGCGCTGGTCGAAAGGGACGGGGCAGGTCGCCTGGAAGATGCTGCCGCAGGCGCTCACGGTCCGCGCCGGCTCCGCGCGGGAACGATTCAATGCGATGTTCCCGCTGCTGCAGTGGTTCCTCAACACCACGTTCACGGCGACCTATCTGTTCGCGCTGCCGGCAATGCTGCTGTTGCCTTCGGCGGCGTTCGCGCTCGGCGTCGCACTCTACGTCGTCTACGCGATCAGCTTCTGGGTGATGTTCGCGACGATGCTGGCGGGCAGCAAGGCGGCCGGGCGCCATCGTCCGCCGTGGCGCTTTGCAGTCGAAGTCATTCTCGCCACCGGCCTGCTGCTCTACGTCAGCTGGGCGCATTTCCGCTCGGTGCCGGCGATCGTGCTCGGCCGTCCGGCGGTGTTCGTGCGCACGCCCAAGCGCGGCTCGTCGGCGGTCGTGCCCTGACGGTTGCGGCGGCGATGGCTAGCGCGTGTGGCTGAGGCGGAAGCAGGTTCCGCTCGTCCCCGCGAAAGCGGGGACCCGGGGCCGCACGTTTCGGAGGCAAAGACTAGGTTCCCGCTTTCGCGGGAACGAACGGGCATGCTTCAACTGATAACAATCATGCCTAGCGCAGCGCGGTGCGTGCCACCGGCCGCGTCATGATGTTGTCGATGCGCTCGCGCTCGCGCTCGAAGCCGGCCAGCACCGGGCCCTGCAATTCGCGGCCGCGCGGCAGCTTGACGCGCATCGGGTCGACGAAACGGCCATTGACCAGGATTTCGTAGTGGACGTGGGCGCCGGTGGATTCTCCGGTCGAGCCGACGAAGCCGATGGTCTGGCCTTGGTGGACGCGGACGCCCGGCTCGATACCGCGGGCAAACGCGGTCATGTGGCCGTAAGCGGTCTCGTAGCCGTTGGTATGCTTGATGCGGACGTATTTGCCGTAACCGGATTCCCAGCCGGCCTTTTCAATAACGCCATCACCGGCGGCGAAGATCGGCGTACCGAGCGGCGCCGCCCAGTCGACGCCGGTGTGCATCTTGGCATAGCCGAGGATCGGATGCCGACGGAAGCCGAAGCCGGACCGCATGAT
>CAZNTY010000016.1:0-7232 GCA_964576085.1 uncultured Undibacter sp.
TTTATCGAAGATCGTATAGCAGGGCTGCGTAACCGGCCAAGTCCTTTAGACTATCCTCATGGTCCGGCGAGTTAAGCAGGCGCGCCATCTTCACCGCCATCATGCAGAGCGCAGCTTCGGAGGCTGTCAGCGGCTCCTTGAGTTTTTCGTCGAGCACGGCGGACATCAACCTCGCCATCCTCTCGTGGCAAATCCTGGCGTTACCGTATATGGACTCACGATCCTGAAGTGTCTCGGAGATGTCGGCCTTCGACCCGTTCGTCCACTGAACTATGGCATCGGCAAGGTCGAGGCCGGCGCTGCGATAAGAGTCTTTGGGCATAAATCTGTTTCCTTTTCACTTTGGCGTCCAATCCTTCCGGCCGCCGGCTGCGCCTCGTCAAACACGCCGGACAGACGCCGCACTTCTCCAGAGATGCTAGTCTTCATCCACTAAGGGCCTCAACAAGAGATACGGCGGCCCCTCGTCCGCCGTATCTGGGTCAATCTCCCATCCGCAACCCAATAAATCCTCGCGCTCAGTTCGCGTCATCGCCCATCTCGCCAGAAACTGCCTGACCGGCTTACGCTCTGCGCGTTCGCACATCGACGACCTCCATCCTGGGCCACGAGACATACACGGCCCGCTTGCCCTTTGACAAGAACCATTCGATTTCCTGGTTAACGCCGATGCTATCGCGCCAACCGTCCATCATGACCACAATGACGCCGCAACACGCAGGCATCATCGCCAGATCGAGCGCCATCCACAACCCATGATCGCGCGGCGCAAGACCGCCGAGGGTAGCCAGCGGATGAGAGTGGGCGACCGGACTGAACACCTTGTGTCCCGTCGCTACAAAGTGCGCGGCGCTTAATGCGGCGGCCTCGAATGCGGCTTGCAGGCCGAGCGGATATTTCGAGTACGGAGTAGCCAGATACCAGAGCATCTAAGCCGCTCTGCGCTGCTGAATCGCCGGCCCGAGATGACGCCAGTCGCCATATGGATATTTGCGCATCATGTACGGCATCAAGTCTTCGCCCGCATATTTGCGGCAAAGATAATTCATGCTGAGCGGCATGATGTCGTATTCCCCCTCGCGCACGTCGTTCAGAACGAAAATCCCGCGCCAATGTCTTTGGCCCTGCGCGCCGCGATACTCCTCGATGTGCGGATAGAAACTGCCGGCGACCAATCCGTACAGCGTCCTGCCCGATCCCATGATGCGGTTTCCGATCCTATAGCCTTGCTCATGGCCCTGCACGAACGAGCAGCCAATCCTATTGAAGCGGTTATCGACGCTGCCCCCGATGGGACGATTAGAATGACTGGCCTGGAAATAGTGCGAGAAGCAAATATCGTCCATCCAGACCCTTTCGAGGAACGCATACCTCTCCCAATCGCGCGTCCTGCAATTCTCAGAGCCGATGTGGCCAAGAAACTTGGGGTCTTTCAGGGACGCCCTATCGGCGCGATCCTCGTGATTACCAAGCAGGAAGACTTTGCGCGGCCTCCATGAACGCGACTTCCTGATTTCCTTCTCCATCGGGGCGCAGAGCTTGGCGAACGCATCGTTTCCGGCCTCAAGATCGGCCTTGTATCGTTTGCCCTCCATGGGAGCCGATCCCGGCTCTTCGTGCCCGTTGAGACTAGGGAAGTCCCACCAGTCGCCAAGGCAGACAATGCAATCTGGCCGGTACTCGCATATCGCTTGCGCCGCCCATCCGACATGATCGGTAGGAACGTCCGGTCTGACCTGGCAATCCGGGATAATCAGATACCGCTTCGCCGCTCTCATAGCCCCCGCGCGAATCGTGCCCCCGGGAGACACTGAGGCACGATTCGCCGGCCGGGGGCAAGGGAGGGCCCCTAGAACGGTATTTCGTCATCCATATTGGATGCCGCGACGACGGCGCTCTTGCCGCCGCCTGGAAGCGGGCTAAGGATGATAAGCTCGCCGTCGAAGCGGTTCAGGACGATTTCCGTAACGTACCGCTCCTTGCCCTCTTTATCGGTCCACTTACGGCTCCTGATCTTGCCGCGAACGAAGACCCTCGTACCCGTGCGCAGGTGTTTCTCGACCAGATCGGCTTTCAGCGAATCGAAGCAGACAATATTATGCCACTCCGTGGCTTCTTGCTTCTCGCCGGTCTTGCTTTTCCACTGTTCCGACGTTGCGAGAGTGAAGCTCGCGATCCTATCGCCTGCGGTCGTCGTCCTGATGTCCGGGTCGCGCCCGACATTGCCGACCAAGATTGCCTGGTTGAAAGAGAATGCCATTTAATCCTCCACGATCTCGACCATCCCTGGCGCGAGAACGACGTTGCGCAGCGGGTTGGAAAGATGCGGCAACTGCATGGCTGCGGGCATGTCATCGCGCATATTAAGCCAGTACTCCAGCCACTCCCTGACTTGCGACGCAGTCGCGCGCACAGGTGGCCTTACCGCCAACTGGTAGCGAAATGCGGCGCGGATGGGGATGACCGACATCAACCCACTCGCCAAATGCCGACGCCGGTCTTCGTTTGGCGCGTGACGAATCGCCCTGTGCTCGCACAGTTCCGCTTGGCGCACCCTAGAAGGGTACTCTGCAAAAAACGTTTGTCTACGGCATCGCACTCGACAACATACGCCTGTCCCTTTTTAAGGGACTTGATATATCCTGCGTGCTTTGGCTTGCGCCCGCGACCGGACATAGGCTCCGGGACCGAGGCAGCGACGATCTTTCCAACTTGGAATACGCGGCTCATTTGCTCCTCCTTGACAGGAGCCGAACCATGGCATCAATCTGAGAACACATCAAGGGGCAATTGCGAAATGGTTAACTCTATACAGAAAGGCAAACGGGGCGAACGCGAATTCTGCAAATATCTCAAGCAGTTCATGCTGACCGCCAGACGGGGGCAGCAATTCATGGGTGGCGGCGATAGCCCTGATGTAATTTGCCCCGATCTTCCGAACACGCATTTCGAGATTAAGCGCCAAGAGCGCGGGAATGTATACGAGTGGCTGGATCAGGCGATAAGGGATGCCGATAGGGGGCAAACCCCAATCGTGTTTCATCGCAGAAACGGGCGCGAATGGATCGCCATCATGCGCGGCGACGACGCCATAGGGATGATAATCATGGGGAAATCCGCAGTCGTGAAAGTCACCAATGAATAGCAGTTGGCGAATGCGCAATGGCGAGACGGCAACCGTCGATGACGACGTTAAGGCGCTGGAATGCGCAGGCCGCAGAATGCGTTTCCTGTTCGGCCGCGCCGGAGAATATTGCATGATCTGGCATGAAGACGGCAAACACTCTGCCGGCGGCTGCGTCGCCCCCGGATGCGCAAACTTCGATCTCATCGAGCGCATCGAAGAATAACCATCCACAGGAACTTGGATCGGACAAGTAGACGAATCTTGTCGGAGCGTTTCTGTTGATGCAGTGATTCTGTTGACGATTAGGGGAGGGGTGGGAGTCATGGCGGACGTTGGAGGCGACAGGCCAAGCTTTCTCTTTGGCGAAGCGATCGCGATGGCGGCGGCCTGTTTCGGTATCTCGAAGGCCGATCTAATTGGGCGCTCGCCAGAGCGCAGGCTGGCTTATCCGAGAATGCTCGCCATGGCCGCCCTGCGCGGCCTCACGAAGCCGGACGGCAAGCGGCCGATGTTCTCATTTCCCCGCATAGCGCGGGCGTTCGGCCGAGACCATACGACGGCAATGTATGCGACATGGCGGGCAGACGAGATATTGAGCGAGGCGACATGGCTACGAGAGCCGGAGGCCAGGTTGCGCCAATATCTGCGCGCTCCCCGCTCGTTCAAGGCGGAGCGCGATGCTGCGACAATGGTCGGCGTCTTTGTGCGCGGTCGGTTCACAGTGATCCATGAACTAGATGTGAGCGCCATGGAGCGAAGATGCATTGCAGACTTCAACCGTTGTCGTCCTATTCCGCCGCCATGATGCTACCTGGGTGGAAGTATTCGCGGTACGTCGTATCGCAGTCGGGGTCGTGGCCGCGGTCGGGGTCGTGGTCGTGGTGGCAGTCGTGTTCGTGGTCGGGAGCGTTGGCGGGGCCGTTGGCACACTCGCAATCGGCCGGTCGGGCGAGGTCGAAGCCATGATTCTGCCGGGATGGAGATATTCGCGGTGCGGCGCGTCACGGTCGCGGTCGTGGTCGCGGTCTGGGCTATGGCCGTATTCGCGGTCTGCCGAACGGGAGAGATCGGAGCCATGATAAATTATCCGCCGGATTTTGAGGATGTTTGGCGGGCGTTCAAGGCTTGCCCTGGATTTACGCCAAACATGAGCAAGATGGGCGCTTACAAAATGTATCTCCGCTGCGCAGAAGATCGTCCGCCTCATAGAGACCTATTGGCGGCGATCGGCGCATATAGCGCGTGGCTACGCAATGAAAATGCAAAAGCAGAGCGCCAGCATCGTCCGCATCCCATGTGCCACCCCTCCACATGGCTTTCTCAGAGACGGTGGGAAGGATTCATGGAGGCTCAGCCGAAGCCTGTGGCTAGCTCTCTGCCAGACGAACTAATGATCAAGATCGTGGCAGCCGGATTTGGCCCGGCGGAGCAATGGTTATTCGAGGGCGGCAGATTTGACGGACAAACGTTCATTGCCTCATCGCAGTTCCGCAGAGACGTATTACGCTCGAAGCTGGTCCATAAGGTACACAAGGCCGGTTGGTCTATAAGCGATATGTTGGCTTCTCAAGAGTGAGGCCTCGAATATCTCCACCCCGGCAGTATCACGGCAACGACCTCTCCAGACCGGCTGACCGCGACCGCGACCGCGACCGCAACCACGACTGCGACCATGACCACGACCACGAACACGGCTGCGACCACGACCGCGAATACGACCACGGCCACGACCCCGACCCCGACCGTGATACGTCGTATCTCGAATACCTCCACCCAGGCAGCATCACGGCTCCGACCTCGCTCGACCGGCTGAGTGCGACTGCGACCGCGGCCACGCTCCCGACCCCGACCACGACTGCCACGACGACCGCGACCACGAACACAGCTGCGACAGCGCTCCCGACCCCGACCGCAACCGCGACCGCGACCACGACCCAGACTTCGACCATGATACGTGGTGCCTCGAATACCTCCACCCAGGCAGGATCATGGCGACGACCTATCACGCCCAGCCGATTGCGACTGCGACCACGTCTCCGACCACGACCACGACTCCGACCACGACCCCAGCCGCGACCCAGACCGCGATGAGAACCCCCATATTTGTATTATCGACTGCGACGGCGAGGACCAGGACAGTGACGTTGTTCGCCTCGAATAACGCCACCCAGGCAACATCATCATAACTAACCGCCAAATCTCTGGCGCAAGTCCGCCTCTTTCTCATCAAGCTCCGAGAGAAACAGCGAGACCTCCAATTCCAGCATCTTAATTACATCGTCGTCGCGCGGTTGCCTCCTGACATGCAGCGCCATCCGTTCTGGCAGGCGCGGATCGTATGGGGCAAAATCGCACCACATGCGTTCTGTGCAAGACAATTGCCATTGCATCTGCAACCGATACCGATTGTCTATTTCCCCGCCCAACAATAGCGCGATATGTGTCGCTGTATTGGGGCATTTGATCTCTACAAGGCCGTCTAAGCCGACAAGCCTGTCTGGCGAGGCTCCGGTCATCGCAATCTTTGGATGTGGAACAAATCCGACCGCCTCTGTAGCGTTGCCGGTATAGAACTCATAGGCCGCAACGGCCTCTTGCTCCATTTCGACCCCGCGCTGCATCGCCGGCGTTGAGTAGCTTTCGACAGGCTTCCCGGTTAGCCGCTCGACCAACAGCTCCGCCATGTAATTAGCTCGGCTCGCCCCATACCCAGAGCGCGTCCTCGCCACAACGTCAGCTATTCGCGAGGCCGTCACCTTGCCGCAACGCTCCGCGAACCACTCATCGCTGCGCTGCTCAGCCATTTTTAGTCTCTCGCAGCTTAAGGTCGCGCAGATTGATCGCCGCTACGGCGCGCTCGTAGTCCTTAGAGAGCAAATCGGGCACAGAACCGATGCGAAATCTGGCGCAGAACTTCTCTATGTTCGCGCCGCTACGCTCCAGCATCTCGCGCAATGTTTGCGCCTGATCGGCTGTAATGCGCGGCGGCAATGTATCCTCCGTGGCGATATAAGGCCCACCACTTCCGGCTTTCGTCAAAATGGAGCGCAACCGCGCCATCTCTTCGGGAACGATGCGTTTATCCCTGACTTGCACCCATGGGCTTTCGAGAGAATACAGGTAGCGACCGACCCCCCACTGCACGGCGGCGCGCTTGAAGGAATCGCTGAACTGCCCCTTCGCGCCCTCCACATCCGTTTCTCCCGCCCCGTCCGCCTTCCATATCCACTCGACCGTGCTTTTATCGCCATCCAAGAAAGCAAGACGGACGCCAATTTCGCACACAGTGGCCGCTCCGTGGGTTGCGAAACGGTTCTGCCAGTTACCAGGTCCGCACACCGTATCGAAGCGATCCTGTACATCCCTGGCGTCGATATAGGCCAACGCCATGCCGCGCGTTTTATCGGCCGTCATGCTTCCGACCCGCCAAGAGACGCGCTCCGGCGGAAAGGGGGCCGCCAGCTGATCGAATACCTCAACACCTTTAGGGACGCTAACGATTTTTGACATGTCATTTCCTCCTTACTCTATATGACTGTCGCTCGACACGCGGCCGGACGTGCTAGACGCATAGAAACACCGCGCATTACGCCGTATATTGCAATACGATGTATCATAGTTGATGCCATCCTGTCGTCCGCAAGACGAAGAAAACAAGCGATAGCGATTGCTTTCGCAGGTGGAAAGCTGTGGCGTTGGTATAGTTAACCACCCCGGCAGCATCACGGCTCCGACCTCGCTCGACCGGCTGACTGCGACTGCCACCACCACTGCGACCACGACCGCGACCACGACCATGACTGCGACCGCGAACACGAATACGAAGACGGCTGCCACCGCGACCATGATACGTGGTGCCTCGAATACCTCCACCCAGGCAGGATCATGGCGACGACCTATCACGCCCAGCCGATTGCGACTGCGACCACGGCAACGACCACGACCGCGAATACGACCACGGCCACGACCCCGCCTCCGACCGTGAACACGATCCTGACCACGACCCCGACTCCGACCGTGATGCGCGATGTCGCAAATACCTCCATCCCGGCAGGATCATTGTTTAACCGCAAGCCTATCCATCGCCAACGCCTCTTGCCGCAAC
>CAZNTY010000017.1:0-5584 GCA_964576085.1 uncultured Undibacter sp.
TTGAACTCGCGCTCTTCCTTGCCTTTGGCGATGTCGGTGCCGACACCGGTCTTGGTGAAGAACGCCGGGATGCCCGCGCCGCCGGCGCGCATGCGCTCGGCCAAGGTGCCCTGCGGGTTGAACTCGATCTCCAGCTCGCCGGCGAGGAACTGCTGGGCGAACAGCTTGTTCTCGCCGACGTAGGAGGCGATCATCTTCCTGATCTGCCGTGTCTCCAGCAGCAGGCCGAGACCGGCGCCGTCGATGCCGGCATTGTTGGACACGCAGGTGAGGTTTTTCACGCCGCTGTCCCGCAGCGCCTCGATCAACGTGGCCGGCATGCCGCACAGGCCGAAGCCGCCGGCCATCACCATCATGCCGTCCTTGACGATGCCGTCGAGCGCGGCCTTGGCGTTCGGATAGACTTTTTTCATGAACCCACCGATCGGAAACCTGACACTGCTTTGAATAGCCCCGCCCGCCGAAAGGTCAAGGTCGCGGCGGATTGCATTTCGTCCTCCCCTGGTTTGCCTTAGACTTTCGGCAGAACGGACCAACCCGCAGGAGCAATCATGGCCGAGATCAAGATCGTCAACCCCGAAGCCCTGGGCAAGCCGCTCGGCCAGTATTCGCACATGACGCGGGTGAAAGCGTCCGAATTCCTGTTCATCGCCGGACAGGTCGGCGCCGACGCGACCGGCAAGGCGCCGGCGGACTTCGACGCGCAATGTGTGCAGGCCTTCGCCAACATCGAGACGGCGCTGAAATCCGCCGGCGCCGGCTGGGGCAATGTGGTGCAGTTCGTCACCTACCTCGTGCACTCGCAGGACATCCCGAAATTCATGACCTACCGGCTGCGCGAGTTTCCGAGGATGTTTCAGAACGGCGCCTATCCGCCCAACACCCTGCTGATGATCGACCGCCTGGTGAAGGAAGAATTCCTGATCGAGGTGCAGGCGACCGCGGCGCTTTAAAGTTTGAGCATGATCTTCTCCGAAAACCGGTGCCCACTTTTCGGGATCATGCTCTAATCAATAAACGTCCCGCTGCGTCGCTCGGCCGCGTATTTCATCAAGGCGGCGAAACGATAAAGGCCGTGCACGAACTTCCCGTATGGCATGCTCAGGAACAGGCCGAGCACGACGCCAAGATGGAGCGCCAGCAAAACGCCCATCGCGGCGGTATCGCGCAGCATCAGCAAGGCGAAGCCGGTCGCGCTGGTGAGCACCAGCATCGCCAGGAACGCGCTATCCATGCCGAGCGGGCGCCGGTCGGTCAGCGCAGGATCGCGGCGCAGCTTCAGCGCGAACAGGCCGGCCGGGCCGATCAGCAGGCCGAGCCCACCGAGACAGCCGAGCACGACCGGAAGGCTCAGGACCGGATAGGGCGCGCGCCAGTTGAAGACATAATGATAGACGGTCGCGACCGACGTCGCGGCGAAACACAACAGGAAGCCGTAGAAGGTGAAGTGGTGATAGACACGGCGCAGCCGCGACGGTTGCTCGTTCTCGCTGGTGCAGCCGCCGCCCCCGCCACCAAGATAGCGCAAGCTGGCCGCATCGGCGGTCGCCTGTCTCAATGAGCGCACGGCGTCGCCGCCACGGATATCGCGCCAGAACCGGGACAGGCTAAGGATCAGCGCTGCAATGCCATAAAGGCTGACGCCGCCGAATAGCCAGACCATCGCCCGGTGCGGTATCAGCCTGTAGAAATTGCCGGCGTGCTCGCCGAACAGCACTGCGGGATCGTGCCACCACACGAAACCCCCGATGAAACCGGCGACGCCAAGCGCCGCGATCAGCGTGACCCACAGGCCATTGCGCTCGAATAGCGCGCCGAAAGCCCGCGGCCAGGCATAGTCGTCGTAGCTGTCGTGGCGCACGCGGGCGAGCGTCGCCGGCACATTGACGGCGAACTCGTGCGGCGGCGAATACTGGCAATCGCTGTAGCAGGCGCCGCACTGGTGACAGAGGTTGGCGAGATAGACGAGGTCGCCCGCGTCGAAAAACCGGCGCATCTCCATTGCCGGGAACACGGCGCACAGGCCTTCGCAATAGCGGCACGCGTTGCAGATGCGCATCAGCCGTTCGGCCTCGCGCAGATTTGCCGTCGTCAGCCCGGCGACGGGATCGGTTTCGAGCCTAGTTTCGAGCATGCGTCGCCGCCCCCTCGCCCGCGATGCGGCCGAACACCGAACCGATCGTCATGCCGATGCCGGCGAGATAGCCTTTGCCCAGCACGTTGCCGGCCATGATCTCGCCGGCGGCATACATATTCCCCGACGGCCGCCCGCTGCTCATCATCATACGACCGTTCCGATCCACCTTGACGCCGAGATAGGTGAAGGTAATCCCGGGCCGCAGCGGATAGGCATAATAAGGCGGCTGGTCGATGGCGCGCGCCCAGTGGCTTTTCGGCACGCGCAGCCGATCGGTGCGGCAGTCGTCGAGCCTGGTATGGTCGAACATGCCGGGCTGCACCGCCGCATTGAACTGGCTGACCGTGTGGTCGAGCGCGGCCGGATCGAGGCCGAGCTTGTCGGCCAGTTCGCCGATGCTGTGCGCCGACACCGGCGGAAAGATCGACGGCATGAACAGGTTGATCGACTTGCGGTCGATGATCGAATAGGCGATCTGGTCCGGCTGCTGCGCGATCAGACGGCCCCAGATCGCATAGCGCTTGGGCCAGAGATCTTCCCCCTCGTCATAGAAGCGTTCGGCCCGCTTGTTCACCACGATGCCGAAGATGATGCTGTCGAGCCGGGTCGCGATGCCGCCGTCGAATTTCGGCGCGCGCGCGTCGATCGCGACGGCATGACATTGCGTCGGGTCGCCGGTGGCCGCGACGCCCTTTTCCAGCAGCATGCGCAGCACCTCGCCGCGATTGTAGGGCGTGCCGCGGATGAGAAAATTGTCGGCCGATGCGCCCCAGTAGCGCTTGAGCCAGTCGATATTGGCCTCGAAGCCGCCGGCCGCCGCGACGAAGCTGCGTCCGGCGATTTCGTGCAGTCGATCCTCGATACTGCAGGTCAGCGACAGGAAAAAACCGTCCTCGACCGTCAGGGCGACGACCGGCGCCTCGTAAAGCAGCGTCACGCCAAGTCTTTTGGCGGTGCGATACAGCGAATTGAGCTCGCCCCGTCCGCCGCCGAGGAAGAACGCATTGGTGCGGCCGAGGCTCAGCGTGCCGCCGAGCGGCGGACCGAACTTCACGCCCTGTTCGCCAAGCCAGCCGATCAGTTCGCTGGAGCGGGCGATGGTGAGCCGCGCCAGCGCTTCGTCGGTCTGGCCGCCGGTAACCCGGGCAAGGTCGTCCCAGAACTCCTCCGGTTCGTAGACGCCCGTCATCGTCGGCGCGCGGCCGTCCTGCGCCACCCGCACGTTGCGCGTGTGACGCGTATTGCCGCCGCGATAGAATTCCGGCGCCGCCTCGACCACGATCACGCTGCGCCCGGCGCGCGCCGCGGTAATCGCCGCGCACAGCGCCGCGTTGCCGCCGCCGGCAATCACAACATCGAATGGGCGTGAGAGGTCCATGAATTTGTCGCAGATCGCCCGGAGTCGTCTTTTGGACATTTGTTTTATACGCTCGCAGGCGGAGCGGGCAACGCCAACACGCCCGCGCAGCGACCTCGCCCTTGTCGAGTGACGACCCGCGATGAGCTACGCCCGCAACGTGCTGCCGCTGTCGATCGAATGGGCGCATTGCGACCCGGCCGGCATTATCTGGAATCCGCGGGTGTTCGAGTTCTTCGACACCGGCACCTGGACTCTGTTTTAGGCGGCGCTCGGCATCCCGCGCGAGCAGATCAATTCGCATTTCGGCATTCTCGGGCTTGCCCTCGCCGAATTCGGCGCGACTTTCATCGCGCCGCTGGCGTTCGGCGACCAGGCCGATTTGGTGTCGGAAGTCACCGAATTCCGTCGTTCGAGCTTCACGGTAAGCCATCGCATCGTCAGGAACGGCAAGCTCTGCGTCGACGGGCTCGAAAAACGCGTGTGGGCCGTGCCGCATCCCGACGATCCGCAGCGCATGACGACAAAAGCAATTCCGAGTGAGGTGATCGGGAAGTTTCGGCGATAGTGCGTTGCACCGCAGAGACATTCGCCGCGGCTGTCATCACCCGCGAAAGCGGATCCAGTATAGGACACAGTGGAGATTGGCCTCTAATTCATCGGCTACTGGATGCCCGCTTTCGCGGGCAGGACAATCGTAGAGTGGCACCCTTCGCGGGCAGGACAACATCAGCCTAAGCGAGCCTCACGTATTCGAAATCGCCGGGCTTGTTGTCGATGCCGACCTTAGGCGGCGCGATCCAGCCGGCGAACTTGCCCGGCTCCCACTGCGGCTGCATCAGGCTCTCGATGTAATCGCGGTCGCCGTCGGAGGGCAGGAACTCGCCGCGCCGCTTCTCCCATTCGGCATCGCTCAGGATGTTGCCGTCCGGGTCAGCGTGGATCTTCGAGAACTCCCCGATCTGGCGATGAAACGCCTGGTGCGGCAGCTTGAGCGCGAACTTGATGCCGGTGCCTTCAATTACCTTGTTCCAGCGGGTCAGGCCCAGACTGCAATCCTTCAGGTAATCGTCGCGCAGCCGCATGTTGAGCGCCGACAGCGCCGGCGCGTCCTCGCTGACAATCCTGCCGTCCTTGAGACGCGCCACCGGATAGGTCGCGGTTTCCAGCGTATGGTCGTCGTCGAGCCGGTCCTCGCGGAAGCGGCCTTTCAGGCCTGAGTGGAACGCGTTGGCCGCGTTGGTCGAAATCTCGTTGCCGAACAGGTCGAGCGACAGCGAGCAGTGCAGGTTGAGCTTCTTCTGGATGGTGGGCAGGTCGATGACGCCGAGCCTGCGCACCTTCTCGATCTCGTTCGGGTCGTCGATGCCCGCCTGCTTCATCGCCTCGCAGGTGCGCTGCACGATCCGCGTCACGCCGGTCTCGCCGACGAACATGTGGTGTGCTTCCTCGGTCAGCATGAAGCGGCAGGTGCGCGACAGCGGATCGAATCCGGACTGCGCCTGCGCCTCGAGCTGCATCTTGCCGTCGCGGTCGGTGAAATAGGTGAACATAAAGAACGACAGCCAGTCCGGCGTCTTCTCGTTGAAGGCGCCGAGCATACGCGGCGTGTCGGCGTCGCCTGAGCGGCGCTCCAGCAGCGCGTCGGCCTCGTCGCGGCCTTCGGTGCCGAAATACTTGTGCAGCAGATAGACCATCGCCCAGAGGTGACGGCCTTCTTCGACATTCACCTGGAACAGGTTGCGCATGTCGTAGAGCGACGGCGCCGTCTTCCCAAGATGACGCTGCTGCTCGACCGAGGCCGGCTCGGTGTCGCCCTGAATGACGACCAGGCGGCGCAGCATGGCGCGATACTCGCCCGGCACCTCTTGCCAAGCGTCTTCACCCTTGTGCGCGCCGAACGGAATTTTGCGACCTTCGACCTGCGGCGCCAGCAGAATGCCCCAGCGATACTCGGGCATGCGGACGTAGTCGAATTTGGCCCAGCCCTTGGGATCGACGCTGACGGCCGTGCGCAAATACACAAGCGCCTGCTGAAAGCCCTCTGGCCCCATATCCCGCCACCAATTGATATAGCCGGGATGCCACTT
>CAZNTY010000018.1:0-2020 GCA_964576085.1 uncultured Undibacter sp.
AGGTCCAGGTGTCAAATGACGAGCCGTCTTTAACGGCCTTGCGGATGCCGAGCGGGATCGAGATCAGGTAGGTCAGGAGCGTCATCCAGATGCCAAGCGACATCGACACCGGCAACTTCTCCTTGATGAGCTGCATCACGCTGACATCACGGAAATAGCTCGAACCGAAATCGAAGCGCGCGAAATTCCACAGCATGATGCCGAAGCGCTCATAGGCCGGCTTGTCGAAGCCAAATTGCTTTTCCAGCTTTTTGATAAATTCGGGATCGAGGCCCTGGGCCCCGCGATATTTCGAATTGGCGGCATCGATCTGCGAGGCGCCCTGGGCAAGGCTGCGCGCGCCAAAATCGCCGCCACCGCCGGAGATGCGCGAGGTCGCGCCGGTATCCGAGCCCGACAGCTGCGCGATCACCCGTTCGACCGGTCCGCCCGGCGCGAACTGCACAACCACGAACGACACCAGCATGATGCCGAACAGCGTCGGGATCATGAACAGAATGCGGCGGACGATGTAGGCAGCCATGCGTCTCTTTCTGTCATGCCCGGCCAACCGAGTCCGGCCCAAGGCCGGTCCGGTCATAAACTTGTGCCGGGCATCCTCGTCCTACGAGTTTCGGCAACATAAAGGCGTGGGTGGCCGGGACAAGCCCGGCCATGACGACATTTAGCGCCAACTTCAAATCTTCGCTGCCTTGTCTTTGTCCCACCACCACGTCTCCGGGATACCGCGGAAATAGCGCGGCTGCTTCGGCGGGTGACCGAACACGTCCCAATAGGCGATCCGGTGCGCTGGCAGATACCAGTGGGGAATCCAGTAGCGGCCGGCGCGGATCACGCGGTCGAGCGCACGGCAGGCGGTGGTGAGTTCCGGCCGGCTGCGCGCGGCGATGATGACGTCAATCAGCGCATCGACCACCGGATCGGCGATGCCGGCGAGGTTTTGCGTGCCCTTGGTGGCGGCGGCCTTCGATGACAGGTAGGTGCGCAGCGAGTCGCCAGGCGTCGAGGAGAAGCTGAAGCGCTCGACGGTGATGTCAAAGTCGAACTCATCGACCCGTGCGCGATACTGCACCGGGTCGACCAGCCGCAAGGCAGCCTCGATACCCAGCAGCGTCAGGTTCTTGATATAGGTCTGGTGATGCGGCGTGAAGGTCGGCTCATCGAGCAGAAATTCGATGATGAAGGGCTGGCCATCCGGCCTTAGGCGCCGGCCGTCCTTCACGACGCAGCCGGCCTCCTGCAGCAATTGCGATGCCTTGCGAAGCCAGCGGCGGTCCTGCCCCGAGCCGTCCGTCACCGGCGGCTGGTAGGGAGGACCGAACACCTCATCCGGCATCTTGCCACGATAGCGTTCGAGCAAGGTGAGCTCGTCCGGGCCCGGCGGACCGCTCGCCATCAACGGTGAATTCTGGAACACCGACTGCGTGCGCAAGTAGGCGCCATACATCAGCGTCCGGTTGGTCCACTCGAAATCGAACGCGTCAATCAGCGCCTCGCGCACGCGCCGGTCCTGGAACTGCACGCGCCGGGTGTTCATGAACCAGCCTTGCGCGCCAGACGGCGTATCGTCCGGCAGCACGTCGCGCTTGACGCGGCCGTCCTTGATCGCGGGGAAATCGTAGCGAGTGGCCCAGGTGCGCGAGGTGAACTCCTCGCGAAACAGATAGTTCTTGGCCGTGAACCCCTCGAAGCCGACCTCCCGGTCGCGATAGTACTCGTAGCGCACGACGTCAAAATTATTCTGCCCGCGCGATACCGGAAGATCGGCGCCCCACCAGTCTTTGACGCGCTCGTATTCGATGTAGCGTCCGGCCTCGAACTTTCCGACCTTGTAAGCTCCGGAACCGAGCGGCACTTCCAGTGTCGACTGGTCGAATGGCTGCCTGGAATAATAGGCGCGCGAGAAGATCGGCAGGCCGGCAACGAACAGCGGCACGTCACGCGCGCGCTTTTCGGCAAAGCGAACGACAACGGTGCGCTCGTCCTTGCCCTCCGCGCCTGCGAGATCGCGCAGTAACTG
>CAZNTY010000019.1:0-16655 GCA_964576085.1 uncultured Undibacter sp.
CTCACGACCCACATTGCCGGTGGCGCCGACCACCGCGACTTTGTAACTCATTGCGAAAGCTCCAAAATACGGCCTCGCGCGTCGAGGCGCATGGCTTCTAGGCGCAAATCGGGGAGAATTCAACGCCGGTTTGATTGACGATCTTATCAATTAGATCGATCATTTCCTCGCGAATAACCACCGCCATCCGTTGGGAGGCGGCGGAAAAGTCCTGAGGAGGATTTTAATGATCACGCGCCGCACGCTGCTCGAGGCAGCGGGCGCCGGGGTTGCTCTCGCGGCGACCGGCGCCACCTTGCCAAAATTCAACGAAGCCGAAGCCGCCGTCGCCGAGCTTTCTCCCGGCGTGCCCGCCGGGGTGAACGGTATTGCCGCAATGGAGGCACTGCCAGGCAAAAAACCGCTGATCCGGCTGGCCGACCGGCCGCCGAACTATGAATCGCCGCTGGAGTATTTCCGCACGCCGATCACGCCCAACGACCAGTTTTTCGTGCGCTATCACCTGGCCGATATCCCGGAGGTCGACGTCAAAACCTATAAGATCGCGGTCGGCGGTGACGGCGCCAACGGCACCGCGGAGCTGACGCTCGACGACCTCAAGGCCATGCCGGCGGCGGAAGTGGTCGCGGTTAACCAGTGCTCCGGCAACCGACGCGGGCTCTCGAAACCACACGTCCCTGGCGTCGAATGGGGCTATGGGGCGATGGGCTGCGCGCGCTGGAAGGGCGCGAGGCTCAAGGATGTGCTCAATAAAGTTGGACTGAAGAAGGAAGCCATCGAGGTTGCGTTCGGCGGCGCCGACGGGCCGGTTGTCGACAAGACGCCGGACTTCGTCAAAAGCATTCCCGTCGCGAAAGCAATGGATGACAATACCCTGATCGCCTACGAGATGAACGGCGCACCGCTGCCGCATTTCAACGGTTTTCCGGCACGCATTGTCGTGCCCGGCTGGACCGGCACCTACTGGATGAAGCACGTCAACAAGATCGACGCACTGACGACCCCACTCAAGAATTTCTGGATGACGGCAGCCTATCGCATTCCGATCGGGCTGTTCCCGACCGCGACGCGCTTCACCTCGCAGGAATACGCGCCCAATACGCCGATCACCGAGATGGTGGTGAACTCGCTCATCACCAGCCATCGTGACGGCGCCCATGTGAAGCCCGGCACAATTACGATCGCAGGCCTCGCCTGGGATGGCGGCTACGGCATCCGCACCGTGCAGGTTTCGACCGATGGCGGCAGGACCTGGAGTACGGCGACGCTCGGCCAGGACCTCGGCAAATATGCCTTCCGGCCGTGGAGCTACAATTTCAGGGCAAAGCGCGGCAAGAATACCGTGATGGTCAACGCCACCAACAAGATCGGCCAGTCGCAGGTTGCCGATCTGATCTTCAACGGTGCCGGCTACCACAACAACGTGATGCAGACCATCACGCTCAACGCCGGCTGAGGGAGAAGACCATGCGCAAACTTGCACTGGCAGCATTCGCGGCACTTCTCACCTCAGCGGCTTTGGCCGACGAGATCAAGCTGAAGCCTGGCACGGGACTCGACAAGGTGGAGGCCAATTGCCAAGCCTGTCATACCCTGGCTTACATCCCGATGAATTCGCCATTTCTCAATGCGGCCGGTTGGGACGCCGAGGTGACGAAGATGCGCGGTCCCTATGGGGCACCAATCGACGATGCCGATGCCAAGGCGATCGCCGATTATCTTAAGGCCAATTACGGCGGCTGACCGCCGCAACAACCACGAGGAAAAGGCCCCGTTCGCGCAACGGGGTCTTTTTTTGTCGTTTCCGCTTCTTTCACGGTCACTTGAGACTATGACGGCGAACCGAACGTGGCTAAACTGCGTTTCTGATTTGTCACCACGAGGATTTCATGCGCTTTGGACTTCTGATCGCCGCAACAGCCGCCGCGGCACTTCTGGCCGGCCCGGCCGGCGCGGAAACCGTGACCAGAAACACCGTCGTGCGCGGCGATCGGACAGTCATCACCAGCCGTGACGAGAGCGGCCGCACCCGGACCAGGATCGTGGTGCAGCGCCGCTCATTCCTCGATCCGGGCACGCAGACGTTCCCGGGCGAAAACCGCTACAACGCCGGCCCAGCGCTGGTCTGGCAGCCGCCTTTCAGCAGCGCGCCGGATCGCGGCACCATCTTCGACCGCGGCCAGCCACCGCTGCCGGGCGCGTTCGACCTGCCGTTTCCCGATAATCCGATTTCCCGGCCCTGACGCAGATCAGGCCGCAATCTGTTCCAGCTCGGACAGGATCGCGTCCCCCATCTCCTTCGTGCCGATGGACTTCTGGCCTGGCGCCGCGATGTCGCCGGTGCGCAGACCTTTGGCGAGCGCCGCGGCAATCGCCTCCTCGATCTGATCGGCCTGCTTGGCGAGATTGAACGAGTAACGCAGCGCCATCGCGAACGACGCGACCATCGCAATCGGATTGGCCAGACCTTTGCCGGCGATGTCGGGCGCCGAGCCGTGCACCGGCTCGTAGAGCGCCTTGCGTTTTTTGGTCTTGGGATCGACGTCGCCGAGCGAGGCCGATGGCAGCATGCCGAGCGAGCCGGTGAGCATTGCCGCGATATCGGAGAGCACGTCGCCGAATAGGTTGTCGGTGACGATGACGTCGAATTGCTTGGGATTGCGCACGAGCTGCATGGCGCCTGCATCGGCCAGCATGTGCTCGAGCTGCACGTCCTTGAATTCCCGCGCATGGGTCGCGGTGGCGACCTCGTGCCAGAGCACGCCCGACTTCATGACGTTGCGCTTTTCCATCGACGTGACCTTGTTGCGCCGCTTGCGGGCCAGTTCACAGGCCACGCGCACGATGCGCTCGATCTCGTAAGTATCGTAGACCTGAGTATCGACGGCACGCTTCTGGCCATTGCCCAGATCGGTAATGGTTTTGGGCTCGCCGAAATAGACGCCGCCGGTCAGCTCACGCAGGATGATGATGTCGAGCCCCTCGACTAGTTCGCGCTTGAGCGAGGAGGCGTCGGCAAGCGCCGGGTAAACGATCGCCGGCCGGATATTGGCGTAAAGATCAAGGTCCTTGCGCAATCGCAGTAGGCCGGCCTCCGGCCGCACATCGTAGCCGACCTTGTCCCACTTCGGACCGCCGACCGCGCCGAAGATCACTGCGTCGGCGGCATGCGCCTTCTGCATGGTTTCCTCGGTGATCGCGACCCCGTGCGCGTCGTAGCAGCACCCACCGACCAGCGCTTCCTGCGTCTCGAACTTGTCTGGGCCCTTCTTGTTGAAGAAACCGATGACACGCTTCACCTCGGTCATGACTTCGGGGCCAATTCCATCACCAGGCAGCAGAAGCAGATTGAACGTCGCCATGTCGTTTCCTCGCTGCAATACGCTTGCTTGAAATGCGCAGCAGATTGCTAAAGCGCCGGACCAAGGATGGCAAGCCGAGGCGCGGCCGAAATAAAAGCTCCGGCGCAGGCGTCGGAGCTTTTTTGCCGTGGTCCCGGCTCAAGCGACAAGCGGTTTGAGAATGGGATGGGCTCTCACGAAGGACAGCTTCTCGGCCCAGGCATCAAGACCGAACACGTGGCCGGCCCGTTTGACGATCAGAAATATCAGCACGCCGGCATAGACCAGGTGAAAGTCGACGATGAAATTATTGGTGTCTTCGATATAGGGCCAGTCCATATGCGCGAACCAGTAGAGGATCATCAGCAGCACACCAAAGAAGGCACTGACGCGCACCATCAGGCCGACCAGTAGCGACAGGCCGATCAGCAGGTGACCATATTCGACCAGCACGGTCGTGATTGGTGCCATGGTTGGCGTCGTGAAGATCGAGAAGAAGTCATGAAAGGTCTTGGTGTGGCTCAGGAAGCCGACGACGCTGAATTCCGGCACGAATACCTGATGTGACGCTGCATAAAGAAACGTCCACGCCATGACGAAACGAAAATAAAGGATGAGGGACTTTTCCATTGTAGAGTTGGGCATGACATCCATCCTGAGTTCTCGAGGAATAGAGTGACAACTCAAGACCCGAACCATGAGATGGCCTTTGATCTCGCTCAACTGTCGACCTCCGTAACAATACGGAGGTCCGACAACTCGTCGAACGGACGTGATTCCCTGGTGGCCGCCTTATTGGAAGGGTCACTTTAAGTCGGGCATAGGCGCGCCCTATCGCCGGCCAAGCCGCCAACAAAGGCATTTGCCATGGCGGATAGGGACATCAAGTCATGACCGCAAACGGGACCCTCCGCTGCGTACACCTACAGCCCGCTGAACCAGTTGTAGCCCTGGTTCTCCCAATAGCCGCCCTTGTCGATGTTGGTGACTTCCACTGCCACCACATATTTCGGCTGCTTGAAGCCAAGCTTGGTCGGAATGCGGATCTTCATCGGAAACCCGTAGGCGCGCGGCAGGAGTTTGTGATCGTACTTGAATGTCATTTGCGTCTGCGGGTGGAGCGCCGATGCCATATCGATGGTGTTGGTGTAGCCCTCAGCGCACTTGAACCAGACATATTTCGCGCGCGTATCGGCTCCGATTTGCATCAGAAAATCGGACAGGCGAGCACCTTGCCAGGAACCGATCGCGCTCCAGCCCTCGACGCAGACATGCCGGGTGATCTGCGACACCTCGGGCAGCGCGTGCAGTTCGTCAAGCGTCCATGAGCTCTTGTTGTCGACACGACCGGCAATCTCGAGCTTGTACGATGCGCCATCGACTACCGGGGCTTCGTCCTCGTCATAATAGGCGTTGAACGGGAACGGCCGGGTAATCGCGCTCTCCGGATAGGTCGGGACGAGCTTGGTTGGACTGAAGATCGCAGCCTGTGCTGCGTCATTGAATTTTGAAATCTTGCGCAGCACGCCTTCGGCAGTTTCTCCGTCGATGATGTCGCAGCCGGTCAGGAAGGCGAGCGCGCCGATGCTGGCCGCGCCGCGCAGAAACTGCCGCCGCAGCGGATCTGGCATGATCCTGGCCGCGTCCTTGACGAGTAGGTCGCGGTCAACGCCGGGAACGATGAAGCGCTTGCGCATGTTATTTCCCAACCACCATAGCTCGCAGGCTCTTCGGCACCAGCAGCGCGAGCAGGACGTGGACAACGAGGAAGGCGACGATTGCCGCCATCGCGAAGAAATGAACGTAACGCGCGGTGTCGTAGCCGCCGAGCAGCGACGTCAGCTCCTGGAACTGGACCGGCTTCCAGATCGCCAAGCCCGACAGTACGATCACGCCGCCGCACAGGATGACGCCCACATAGAGAAGCTTCTGCACCGCGTTGTATTTCGACAGATCCTCATGGGCGAGGCGGAATGTCAGTGCGGCCTGAATGTCGGCAAAGACCTCACGCGGGCGGATCGGCATCAGCTTGCGCCGGAAGCGGCCGGTGGCGAAGCCGAGCGTCAGGTAGACGATCCCGTTGATCACCAGCACCCACATCGCCGCGAAGTGCCAGAGCAGCGCGCCGGCAAGCCAGTTGCCGAGCGCGATCTGGCGCGGAAACGTGAACGGGAAGAGTGGAGACGCATCGTAAATCTGCCAGCCCGACCCGATCATCACCAGGATCGCGACGGCATTGATCCAGTGGCAGGCGCGAACCCAGGCCGGATGGATAGTGGCTTCCGGTGAAGCGACGGACATTGTTTCGATGGTCATATTACCGTCGATGTTAAGGCTTGCCGGAATCGGAAAATAGAAGGCAGGGCCGACCCGGAACGAGCGAGCCCTGCCTGCCGGCTCATTTCTTCATATTGTCCTTGGACATGCCGTTTTGCATCGAATCCTTGGACATGTTGTCCTTGTTCATCGAGTCTTTCTTCTTCATCGAGCTTTTCGACATATTGTCCTTCGACATGCTGCTATTGGACATGCCGTCCTTCTTCATGTCGTCGGCCCGCGCAGACAAGGGCGCCAGGGCAAGGCCCGCCGCGATGATGGTCGAAAGTAAAACGGTGCGTTTCATTGGGTCATCCCTCCAAAATTCGGCCACGACGCCCTCGGCGCCGGCCGCATGCCTGCAGTAACAGAGACGCTGAACACGTCCTCATCAGTTCCGGTTGTCGGAAACTGGCGTTTGGCTCACGGATTTGTGACACTTGATTTGCCGGATGCTGGAGCAAAGCAGATGTCGAGCAAGACCGTCGGTGGCAATTTCTTCGAGGACTTTCGTGTCGGCCAGATCATCCGCCATGCCACGCCACGCACCGTCACGGCCGGCGATATTGCTGTCTACAATGCCCTTTTCGGGCCCCGCTTCGCGGTGCAGTCATCTGAAACTTTTGCAAGAGCAATCGGCTATCCGCGCGCCCCGCTCGACGACCTGCTCGTCTTTCACGTCGTATTCGGCAAGACCGTGCCGGACATTTCACTAAACGCCGTCGCCAACCTCGGTTATGCCGGCTGCCGCTTCCTGAAAGCGGTGTTTCCCGGCGATACGCTAAGCGCCGCGTCGGAGATCATCGGGCTTAAGGAAAATTCGAGCCGCAAGACCGGCGTCGTCTATGTGCGTTCGCGCGGCTTCAACCAATCCGGCGAAGTGGTGCTCGACTACATCCGGTGGGTCATGGTGCGAAAGCGCGACGAGAACGCGCCCATCATAGTTGAACAAATACCGGAATTGCCGCCCCTGGTAGCGCCCGACGAGATCGGCGCAGCCTGCCCCGGATTCGACCCGGCTTCTTACGATGCCGACCTCGCCGGCAGTCGCTTCCGTTTTGACGATTATCGGATCGGCGAAAAGATCGATCATGTCGACGGCGTGACGGTCGAAGACGCCGAGCACATGATGGCGACGCGGCTTTATCAGAATACGGCCCGTATCCATTTCAACCATTTCACGGAAAGCAAAGGCCGTTTCGGCCAGCGGCTGATCTACGGCGGACACGCGATTTCGCTCGCGCGTGCGCTATCGTTCAACGGCCTGGCAAACGCATTCCACGTCGCCGCAATCAATGGCGGGCGTCACGTCAATCCGTTGTTCGCAGGCAACACCGTCTTTGCCTGGTCGGAAATTCTCGCCAGGGCCGATCTTCCAGGCCGCAACGATGTCGGTGCCCTGCGTGTGCGGACGGTCGCGACCAAAGATCGGCCTTGCAGCGACTTCCCGGACAAGAATGGCGGCAATTATGATACTGCCGTCATTCTCGATCTTGACTATTGGATTCTGATGCCGCGCTGACAGCTATGGCTTGCTCAGTTTGAAAAGAATGCCGCTGTCCGCACCACCATAAAAAGTCGTGCCGTAAAGATTGCCGCTGCCGTCCCTGACGAGGCCGCTACTCGGCTGATATCCGGTCTCGTTGTTCGAGCCTCCGAAGTTGAACAGCGTCACCCGCGTGCCGTTTTTCAAAAGCCTGAAAACAGTCCCGGCGCCGTTGACGCCGCCAAGTTGTGTCACGCCAATCAGCGCACCGTTGGAATCCATGATCAGCCCGCCGTACGGCGTATAGCCGGTTGCCTGCCCGTTATCACTGTTGTCGAACGTATAGAGGACGGAATAAGCGCCTCCCGGCCCTATTTTATAAATGACACCAACCGGAGAGGCGACCGGATGCTCGCACGGCGGCTGAATCGTGTCAGCCGTTGAGCAACCACCGGCCAAGGTTGCACCGTACAGATTGCCCGCATTGTCGAGCAGCAGCGGTCCCTGAGTCGGTTGATAACCTTTTCTCGCGCCGTTTGCGCCGGTTGTGTTCAAGAACTTATGGACGACTTCGTAAGTGAAAGTGCCGTTACCGGCCGGCGTCAGTTTATAGACAACTCCACCTTTGCCAGGGCCACCGAAGAAGGTCGTACCATACAGAACGCCGGTCGATGAATTCAGCGTCAAAGCGCCGGTCGGACCGTATCCGTTTTTCGCATCATCGCCCGTCTTGGAAAATTGATGAATGACTTTGTAGTTGATGCCTTTCAGCTTGAAGACCACGCCGCCGCCGTGAACGCCGCCGCTTTGGGTGGTACCGTAAAGTGTGCCGTCCGCGCCGCTGATGAGCCCGCCGAACGGCGCGTAACCTTTTTGAATTCCGGACCCCTTGTTGACGAACGAATAAATCGCCTTGCATGTCCAAGGCTGAGATGGGTCACTCTTCGCAACAAGCTTGAAAAGCACACCCCCTCCTCCAACACCGCCGAAAATGGTAGTCCCGAAAAGTTCTCCCGTGGGTAGCCTGAGAAGGTGGGATGAGGGGGCGTAACCGCACCCTGCCGCGTCATCCGTCGTGAAGCTGTAGAGCGGCGTCATCGTGCTGCCGCTGAGCCGATAGACCGTGCCGCCACCATTCGCCCCGCCATTGACCGTTACGCCGTACATGTCGGCACCGTCGAGCAGGACTCCCAATCGGGGATTATAGCCGTTTTCGGAACCTGTCCCGTCCGTAACAAAATTGAACAAGACCGTTTCTGGCCACTCGGCCGCCGCCGCGACAGTAGACCCTATACCGGCGACCAGCATGGCACCGGCCAGCAGAGATCGAACGAACATCAGCATTGCCTTTCCCAGATTTGGCCGGAAACATAGCAGACCGCGACAGCGCCGCAACGTCGGCACGCCCGTGGCTTTTGCAGACATTTCGGCGATTTGACAACCAATGGCGCCGTCTAGCCTCTATCCGGACCGGGCTCGCATGTGCTCGACGAGCTGTCGGGCGAACGGCGCAAGCGCATCGAGATCGCGAACGCAAATGGTGAGTTCGCGCACCGCCCATGGATCGGTCAGTTCGACGACCTTGATGGCCATCGACTTGAGCGCCGCCCGAGCCGTGGTATGGGGCACAATGCCAACCGCGACATTTTTGTCGGCGAGCCGGCAGACCGCATCGAAGCTCCGCAACTGAACGCGCAACCGCAGCGGACGCCCGAGATTGCTCGCCTTGCTCGCCAGAAACCGGGATATTGCGCTTGAGCGGTCGAGGCCAACGATGTCGTAGTCGAGCACTTCGGCGAAGCTGATGGATTCCCGGCTCGCCAGCGTATGGTCTTTCGCGACGACCGCGACGAACCGGTCGGTACGGAACGGATAGGTCGTCAGATTGCCCGCATTTACTGTTCCGGCGACGATGCCGATATCGCCGACGCCTTCCGCGATCAATCCGACGATTTCGTCCGATAGCCGCTCTTCGAGGTCGACGCTGACATTCGGATGGGCCGCCAGGAACTCGCTCAGCGCCTCCGGCAGGAACTGGGTCAAGGCATTGGTATTGGACAGAACCCGGACCTGGCCCGCCAATCCTCCGGCATAAGCGCTTAAATCCTCCCGCAGGCGCTCTCCCTGTTCCAGGATAATGCGGGCGTGCTGAAGCAAAGTCCGGCCGGCCTGGGTTGGGGTCACGCCCTGCCGCGTCCGCAAGAGCAGCGCGGCGCCCAAAGTTTCCTCCATATTGCGGATCCGTGCGCTGGCTGCGGCCAAGGCGAGGTTGGCCCGCGCTGCCCCATGCGTGATGCTGCCGGCTTCGATCACGTGCCGGAACAGGCTGAGGTCGGAAAAATCGAAACGCAGGAGGGCAGTTCCTTCATAAAATGCGAAGGAAGACTACCAAAAAAGCGGATTGCAAGCCAGATGTCCCTGCATCATCTTCGCGCCTCACGAAGTCAACATTTGAATTGGATCAGACCGAAATCCTCCGAGGACCCATGGCCGGGACTACGACGCCACGCCTCAAGCCGAGGCCGCTATCGCCTCATCTCCAGATCTACAGACTGACTTTGACGATGACGATGTCGATTGTGCATCGCATCACAGGCGCCGCGCTATATTTCGGCACTCTGCTCATCGCATGGTGGGTCGTCGCCGCGGGCGCTGGTCCTACCTATTACGCAGTCTACGAAAGCTTTCTCGGCAGCCTGATCGGGAAGCTGATCCTGTTCGGCTACACTTGGGCGCTGCTGCACCACGCGCTCGGCGGCGTCCGTCATCTGATCTGGGACATGGGCCATGGCTTTGGGCCGGCCGAACGCGAGAGGCTCGCGCTCGCAACGCTGGTTGGCTCTGTGGTACTGACGGTGGTGCTGTGGGCCGTGGGCTATGTCGCAATGGGAGGCCCACGATGAGCATGACGTCGCGATACCGCACCCAGGCACGCCGTGTGCGCGGGCTCGGCGCCGCACACACCGGCACTTCGGATTTCATCGCGCTGCGCGTCACCTCGGTCGCCCTGATCATTTTAACGATCGCGTTCATCGTGATCGTGGTCGGCCTGCTCGGCCGCAGCCATGCCGCAGTGGTGCAGATTCTCGGTTCGCCGCTGGTGGCGATCCTGTTGCTCCTGTTCATCGGCACATCGGTCTATCACATGTGGATCGGTATGCAGGAGATCATCATCGACTACGTTCATGAAGACTTGCCGAAGTTTGCGGCCCTGATCGGCAACACGTTCTTCTGCGCCCTCGTGGGCATCGTCAGCATTTACGCAATCCTGCGAATAGCGTTCGGACTCTGAGTCATGGCGACAAACGGTGGACAAACTCCGGCCCCAGCGGTCAACGGCCGCGCCTATCCGATCGAGGACCATACTTACGATGTCGTCGTGATCGGCGCCGGCGGCTCAGGCTTGCGCGCGGTCGTCGGCTGCTCGGAAGCAGGCTTACGGACCGCCTGCATCACCAAAGTGTTTCCCACTCGTTCGCACACCGTGGCGGCGCAGGGCGGCATCGCTGCCGCGCTCGGCAATATGGGCGAGGACGATTGGCGCTGGCATATGTATGACACCGTCAAGGGCGCCGACTGGCTCGGCGACCAGGACGCGATCGAATATCTCTGCCGCAATGCTCCCGCCGCGGTCTACGAACTCGATCACTGGGGCCTGCCGTTCTCGCGCCGCGAGGAGGACGGCAAAATCTACCAGCGCCCATTCGGGGGAATGACGACGCACTATGGCAAGGGGACCGCGCAGCGCACCTGCGCAGCCGCCGACCGCACCGGTCATGCCATGCTGCACACGCTCTACGGCCAGGCGCTCAAGCACGAGGCCGAGTTTTACATCGAGTATTTCGCTCTTGACCTTATTGTCGACGACGAAGGCCGCGTACGCGGTGTTGTCGCGCTCAACCTCGAAGACGGTTCGATTCACCGCTTTCGCGCGCAGATGACGATGATCGCGACCGGCGGCTATGGCCGCGCTTATTTCACTTGTACCGGCGCGCATACTCAGACCGGCGACGGCAATGCGATGGTGCTACGCGCCGGCCTGCCGCTCCAGGACATGGAATTCGTGCAGTTCCATCCGACTGGTATCTACGGCGCCGGATGCCTGATCACCGAGGGCGTGCGCGGCGAAGGCGGCTATCTAGTCAATTCCGAGGGTGAACGCTTCATGGAGCGCTACGCGCCGTCGGCCAAGGACCTCGCCTCGCGTGACGTGGTGTCGCGTTCGATGACGATCGAAATCCGCGAAGGACGCGGCGTCGGCAAGGAGAAGGACCACATCTTCCTGCATCTGGATCACCTCGATCCCAAGGTGATCCACGAGCGTCTGCCAGGCATTTCAGAATCGGCCCGCATTTTCGCCGGCGTTGATGTGACGCGCGAGCCGATCCCGGTGCTGCCGACCGTGCATTACAACATGGGCGGAATCGCCTGCAATTATCACGGCGAGGCGCTGACCAAAAAAGGCAACGACGCCGAAACCGTAATCCCCGGCCTTATGGCTCTCGGCGAAGCAGGCTGTGTCTCTGTGCATGGCGCCAACCGGCTTGGCTCCAATTCGCTGATCGATCTCGTGGTGTTTGGTCGCGCTGCCGCGCACCGCTGCGCCGATATTCTGGAGCCGGGCGCCAGCCAGCCGGAGCTGCCGAAAAACTCCGCCGATTTTGCACTGTCACGGCTGGACAGATTCCGCAACGCCGCTGGCGGCACTCCAACCGCCAAGCTGCGGCTGAAGATGCAAAAGACGATGCAGACCAACTGTGCCGTATTCAGAACCGCGGAGGTCCTGGAGGAAGGCAGTCGGCTGATCCACGAAATCTATGGCGGCATTAGCGACATCAGCGTCGCGGACCGCTCGCTGATCTGGAATTCGGACCTAGTCGAGACGCTCGAACTCGATAACCTGCTGGCCCAGGCAGTGGTCACCATGGATGCGGCGAAGAACCGAACCGAGAGTCGCGGGGCTCACGCGCGCGAGGACTTTCCCAATCGTGATGACAAGAATTGGATGAAGCACACGCTGACATGGCTCAACGACAAAGGCGAAGTGCGGATCGACTACCGGCCCGTGCACACCTACACGATGACCAACGACATCGCCTACATCGAGCCGAAAGCAAGGGTGTATTGATGCAAGGCTGCGCGGCGAATTCCTTTCGCCTCTCCCGTAGGGAGGGATTGGCGAGCGGGAACGTGCCGTCATTGCCGCAACCGCTCGGGAACTAGCAAAAATGGTCGCATTCACGCTGCCGAGAAATTCCAAGATCACCGAAGGCAAGACCTGGCCAAAGCCGGCGAACGCCAAGAAGATCACAGAATTCCGTATCTACCGCTGGTCGCCAGATGACGACCAGAACCCGCGCGTCGATACCTATTACGTCGACCGCGGCGATTGCGGTCCGATGGTGCTCGACGCGCTGATCTGGATCAAAAACAACATCGACCCGACGCTGACCTTCCGCCGCTCCTGCCGCGAGGGCATCTGCGGATCCTGCGCGATGAGCATCGACGGAACCAATACACTGGCCTGCACGCGCGCCATCGATGACGAGAAGCGTGATGTCGTAAAAATCTATCCGCTGCCGCACCAGCCGGTGGTGAAGGATCTGGTGCCCGACCTGACGAACTTCTATGCACAATACGCTTCGATCCAGCCGTGGTTGCAGACCGTCACGCCTGATCCCGAGAAGGAGCGCCGGCAGAGCCACGAGGACCGCGCCAAGCTCGACGGTCATTACGAATGCATTCTGTGCGCCTGCTGCTCGACCGCCTGCCCGAGCTACTGGTGGAATCCCGAGCGCTATCTCGGCCCGGCGGTGCTGCTCGCAGCGCACCGCTGGATCCTCGATAGCCGCGACGAAAACACCGGCGAGCGGCTTGATAATCTTGAGGATCCGTTCCGGCTCTATCGCTGCCACACCATCATGAATTGCGCCAAGGTGTGCCCGAAGGACCTCAACCCTGCCGAGGCGATTGCCGATATCAAGAAGAAATTGGTCGAACGACAGATTTAGCGATGCCTATCCGATATCCTGCTGCGACCATGCGCCGCGATTGCGCCTGAATTTCTTCGAATCTTCGGTCGAAATACCAACGATCCATTCATGCACGGTTCAGTGCAACCGTCGCAGCTTTCAGATGTTAACGAGGAACCGCTTACAGACGAGGGGATATTCATGAATTTCAAACTGACTTTGCTGGCGAGTGCCGTTGCCACCACCGCCAGCCTGAACATTTACCAGCCCGCCAAGGCTGGGGCCCATGACTGGATCATTGTTGCACAAAAACAAGATCAACAGGAGCAGACCAAGGAGAAGGCCCAGCCGCGCCGCCCCAACAACAGGCCGCAGAACCGGCCCGCGGGCGCACAGCAGCAGAACCGGCCGGCGGACGCTTCCCAGCAGAAACAGCCGGCGACCACGCCGCAGCGACAGCCGAATGCCGGACAGCCGGCAGCGCGCCCGGACAATTCCAAATCCGCGCCTGCGGCGACACAAAGCCAGCCGGCCCCGCAAGACCAGCCGAAGAGCAACGCCAATCAAAACGATACTCGGCCCGGTCGGTCTGACCGCGTGCCGCAGCAAACTGCGCCCCAGCGCGGCCAGGCTGGCGGCGCGCAGACGCCCGACAAGAACGCCACCCCGGACAACAGACGCAACGACGCCGCTCCCGACAACAAGCGCAACGAGAACGCCCGAGACCAGAATCGCGCCACTCCGGATGCCAATCGTCCGCAGGAGCAGGGTCGGCGGCTCGACGAGCTCCGCAAAGAGCGCAAGGAAGTCAAGGAAGGTAACCGCACGGTAATCCGCGAAACCAACCGCACGATCATCCGCGAGAACAACACCACCATCATCCGGCATGACGATACCGACCGCTTCCGGCGTGGCGGCGGTAACGTGCAGGTGCAGCGGCGGGGCGAAAATACCGAGACGGTCATCGTCCGGCCCGGCGGCAGGCGGATCGTCAACGTGGTCGACAGCCGCGGCCGGCTGATCCGGCGCTCGCATTGGGTCAACGGACGCGAGGTCGTGCTGATCGACAACCGCTATCGGCCGGGCGTCAGCTTCTTCGTCAAACTGCCGCCCCCGGTGATCCGTATTCCGCGCGAACGCTACATCGTCGAATTCGCCCACGCTCCGCGGCCGTGGCTTTACGAGACGCTGGTCGCGCCGCCGGTCGAGGCGATTCCCCGACGCTTCACGCTCGACGAAATCCGCTACAACACGGTGGTGCGCGAGCGCATGCCACGCATCGACATCGACACCATCACATTCGAGTCCGGCTCATGGGAGGTAGCGCCCGACCAGGCCCGACTGCTCGAGCCGATCGCGGCAGCTATGCAGCAGGCAATCGAGAAGAATCCCAATGAGATCTATCTCGTCGAAGGTCATACCGACGCAGTGGGCAGCGAGGAAGATAATCTGTCGCTATCGGATCGGCGCGCCGAGGCGGTGGCGGAAATCCTGACCGAGCAGTTCAATATTCCGCCCGAAAACCTGGTGACGCAGGGCTACGGCGAGCAGGACCTCAAGGTTCCCGTGCAGGGGCCCGAGCCGCGCAACCGTTACGTCACGGTGCGGCGCATTACGCCGCTGCTCGCCGGCCAGCAGTAAATCAAATTCTTCCCTTGATCCTGTAGCGGAACGCTCGTTCCGCTACAGGATACCCACGGCTGATCTCGCTCTGCGGCATCCGGTCGGAACCCGGCGCGGCGCTGTCCGGTTGATCTCGGCATGGCACAGGATCACGAAGCGCGCGTCTGGGACATTATCGAGAAGGCCGGCGTCGGGATGCTGACGACCCACGGTCATGAAGGCCTGCGGGCGCGCCCGCTGGAGCCGCGGCCGGATCGCGTCGCCGGCGTCATCCAGTTCATTATCGACGTGCGGGGCCGCAAGGACGACGAGATCGCCGACGACGCGGATGTCGGATTCACGGTGATCGACCGCGACGACAATGCCTATCTGTCGATCACCGGCCGCGCCCGCGTGACACGCGACAGCGTCACGGCGGCGCGAATATGGAAGAAAACCGACGATGTCTGGTGGCCAGACGGCCCGGACGATCCCAATGTGCGCGTGCTGGCGATTGAACCGGTCAAGGCCGAGCTCTGGGACGGCCCTTCCAGCAGGCTCGCGGCCGTCTATGAATTCGCCAAGGCGCGGCTGACCGGACAAAAGCCCGACCTCGGCGAGAACCGCAAGGTCACGGTGCAGTTCGCGACCGGCCATGGAACGCGGCGTTAGGTTTGACCTCCAGCTGGCTAAGCTTCTAACTGCACTTCTTGCCGAGGCAAAGCTTCTCGAGCTCCGGGAACGGCTTGTAGGTGGCGAAGCGGCACTGGTCGGGCGTCGCCGGAACAAACTGGCTCAAGTGGCCGCCGTAGTAATACAGAATGTATTCCTTGGTGCCGAGATATTGATTGCCGACGCGCGGATCGAACCGTACGCACGACGAATAGACCGTGACGGTGCTCTTCGGATCGATCAGCGGATCGGAATAGAATGCGTCTCGATAACCCGTCGAATCCTCGACGACTGTGGGGACGGTTGCTAGGATCTGCTGCTTGAAATCTGCCGGGAAGATGTTTGGCTCAACCGGCTTCTCGCGACCCTCCATGAACGTGAAGCTGTCGAGCGCGCCGCTGCTGCAGGCGGCGCAGCCAAGGGCCGCCATGACGGCCAGCACAAAGCGGGCACGCATCATAGTCCGAGCTTTTTCTTTCGTTGCGCCAACGTGCGCAGGCGCAACGCGTTGAGCTTGATGAACCCTTCGGCGTCGCGGTGGTCATAGGCGACCGCCCCCTCCTCGAAGGTGACAAGGTCCTGATCGTAGAGCGAATACTTGCTCTCGCGGCCGATCACCGCCACGCTACCTTTATAGAGCCGCAGCTTCACGCGGCCGGTGACGAACTCCTGGCTCCTGTCGATCGCCGCCTGCAGCATCTCGCGCTCGGGTGCGAACCAGAAGCCGTAATAGACCAGCTCGGCATATTTCGGCATCAGCTCGTCCTTGAGATGCGCGGCGCCACGGTCGAGCGTGATCGACTCGATGCCGCGGTGCGCGGCGAGCAGGATGGTGCCGCCCGGCGTCTCGTACATGCCGCGCGACTTCATGCCGACAAAGCGGTTCTCCACCAGGTCGAGCCGGCCGATGCCGTTGATCTTGCCGAGATCGTTGAGGTGCTTGAGCAGGGTGGCGGGCGACATCGCCTTGCCGTCCACCGCAACCGGATCGCCGCGCTCAAAATCAACGCTGATGACGGTCGGCTGGTCCGGCGCCTTGGTGGGGTCGTCAGTGCGTGAGAACACGTAATCCGGCACGTCCTGCGAGGGGTCCTCCAGCACCTTGCCCTCCGACGACGAGTGCAGAAGATTGGCGTCGACCGAGAACGGCGCCTCGCCGCGCTTGTCCTTGGCGATCGGAATCTGGTGCTGTTCGGCGAACTCAAGCAGCTTGGTGCGCGAGGTCAGATTCCATTCGCGCCACGGAGCAATCACCGTGACGTCGGG
>CAZNTY010000020.1:0-2852 GCA_964576085.1 uncultured Undibacter sp.
ACCAGCGGGCCTTGAGCCGGTAATAACGATACGACAGCGTCGGATAGGCGGCGCGCACCGCCTCGACCAGCGCGTCCACCACCTCGCGCTCGACCCGGTTCGACAAGTGCCGCGCGTCGGCGACGTCGCCGAAGCCGCGCCAACGGTCGGAAATTTCCTTGTCCTTGGCGAGCGTGTTGGTGATCAGAGCGAACGGGCGCAGATTGTTCTTGAACGTGACGGCCAGCGCTTCCGACGCCGCCCGGCGCTTCTTGCCGTCCGGGTCCTGCATGAAGTTGAGCGTCTGCTCGATGCCCAACTCCTTGCCGCCGACCTTGAAACGAAGACCGGCGATGGTCTCGTCGAACAGCCGGTTCCAGGCCGAATAGGCCGTGACGGATTTCTCATGGAACAGCTGCTCGACGCGATCCTCGAGCTGATAGGGCTTCTCGCGCCGGATGTCTTCGAGCCACGGCCGATAATGGCCGAGCGCCGGCTCCGCCATCGCGGCATCGAGCACCCTGTCGTCGATACGATTGAGCTCGAGCGTGAAAAACAGCAGGTGCAGGTAGGCCGCCGTCAGGCGGTCATTCATGTCGCCATAGAATTTCGCGATCTTGGGATCGGTGGTATCGCCGGCATAGACAAGGCCGGCGTAAGAGCCGAGGCGGCCAAGCCGGTCCTCGATCGCCTCGTAGCGCTGCACCGCCTCGCCGAGTTTCACCGGTGCGCTCTGAGCAAGGTCCGCCAGCCGGCCCTTGTAGTCCTGCTCGAAAGCGATGCAATCGGCATCGGCCTGCTCCAGGTCCTGCTTGAGCGCGGCGCTGTCCGTGGTCGGATAAAGGTCGGCGAGATTCCATTCCGGCAGGCGGCCGAGCTTGCCGGCCCCGGCGGCTCTCCTCACAACCTTCCGCTTGGTTTTTGTGGCGACGCGCGCGGCCATTTGTCTATTCCGTCTCCGGTCAGTTCTGCGGTCTTGGCGGCCGGATTTCAACATGTCGCGGCGCCTGATGCTGCGAGGTTTAATACCGCATTAAGGCTGTTCGACGACATTGCTCCAATTCGGCACAGTCGGGTGGAGTGTCCAGTTCATGCCAGAAGTCGTGTTGGTCGTCGACGACGATCCGGTCCAGCGTCGCCTCATCGAAAACATGGTGCAGCGGTTCGGCTACGACGCGCTTACCGCCGACGGCGGGGACGCGGCCGCCGCGATGCTGTGCGGTCCGCAGGGCGCCCGCATCGACTGCGTGATCCTCGATCTGGTGATGCCAGACCTCGACGGCATGGGCGTGCTCGCCCGCATGCGTGCCGCCGGTCGCGCCGTCCCGGTGATCGTGCAGACCGCGCACGGCGGCATCGACAGCGCGGTGGCGGCGATGCGCGCCGGAGCGGTCGATTTCGTGGTCAAGCCTGCCGCCCCCGAGCGCCTCCAGGTTTCGCTGCGCAACGCGCTTGCCGCCAATGCGCTCGCCGCGGAATTGCAGCGGATCAAGCGCAGCCGCGATGGCACGCTCACGTTCGACGACGTCATCACTCGGTCGCCCAAGATGCAGGCCGTGCTGCACGCCGCCGGCAAGGCGGCCGCATCCTCGATCCCGGCGCTGATCGAGGGCGAGTCGGGTGTCGGCAAGGAGCTGATCGCGCGCGCGATCCATGGCAGCGGCGAGCGCCGCGCCAGGCCCTTCGTCGCGGTGAACTGCGGCGCGCTGCCGGAGAATCTCGTCGAGTCGATCCTGTTCGGCCACGAGAAAGGTGCCTTCACCGGCGCAACCGAAAAGCACGCCGGCAAGTTCATCGAGGCCGACGGCGGCACTTTGTTTCTCGACGAGGTCGGCGAACTGCCTTTGCCCGCGCAGGTGAAGCTGTTGCGGGCCCTGCAGCAGAACGAGATCGAACCGGTCGGAGCCAGAAAGCCGGTCAAGGTCAATGTACGGATCGTGTCGGCGACCAACCGCGACCTGATCGCCGACGTGAAGTCTGGCCGCTTCCGCGAAGATTTGTTCTATCGCTTGCACGTCTTTCCGATCACCGTGCCGCCGTTGCGGGCGCGATCCGAGGACGTTCCGGAGCTTGCCGGCCACTTTCTGACGCGCTTTGCCGCCGAAGAGGGCAAGCGCGTCACGGCCATCGACCGCGACGCACTCGCCCTGCTGATGCGCTATCCGTGGCCCGGCAACGTGCGGCAGCTCGAGAACGCCGTTTTCCGTGCGGTCGTGCTGGCGGACGGCGAAACGCTCGGCGTCGGCGAATTTCCCCAAATCGCGCGGGCCTTCGAGTCGGCCGTGGATGGCAGCATTGCGCCTGCGGCAATGCTCCATGTGACGACGGTGCCCGAGGAAATGCCCGTAGCGCCGCGTGAATTGGGCCAATTAACCACGGCGCCGGCTTCCCTGATGCTGCTCGATGCGCAGGATCACGTTCGGCCGCTGGATGAGATAGAGAGGGACGTGATCCGTTTCGCGATCGCGCATTATCGCGGACAAATGTCGGAGGTCGCGCGCCGCCTGCAAATCGGGCGCTCGACGCTCTACCGCAAGCTGGAAGGGCTCGGCCTCGACGACGAGACCGCCGTGCGCGCGGACGTTAACTAGCGCCGTTTACCTAACGCGCGCGCGTTAGCCCTATTCCGATTTGTCACGCAAAATGCATCGAATCCGCGAGCGTTCGGTCGCATAATGCGAAAGTAAATCTTGGAGCGGGTAATGCGTAAGCTTGCAATCGAACTTCTCGCCGGCACTGCATTGACGTGGGGGCTGACGACGCCGGGAATCGCCTCGCCGACCGTGCGCTCGGTCGCGCCGCCGCCCGCGACCATCAATGGACAGATGCAGCGCCACGTTGCGCCGCCGCCTCGCACGATCACGGCCGTGCCG
>CAZNTY010000021.1:0-2688 GCA_964576085.1 uncultured Undibacter sp.
CTCGGCCCGCTGTCGGCGCGCGCCGACCGCTATGGCGTGCCGACGCTGGTGACCGCGATCGTGCTCTGGCTGCTCGTGGTGGGCGTATTCTATGCGGTGATCGTGCTGCTGTCGGCGCCGGTCGGCGACTGGATCAGCAAGGCGCCGCAGATCAGCGTCAACCTCAGGTCGAAGCTCCACGTGCTCGACCAGCCGCTCGCCGCGCTCGAGGATCTGCGCAAGGCGATGATGCCGGAAGGCAAGGATACCGGCGGCGTCGGCTTCGACATCGTCAGCCTGCTGCAGCCGGCGGTGCTCTACGTCACGCCCGCCATCGGGCAGATGGTGATCTTCTTCGGCACGCTGTTCTTCTATCTCGTCGGCCGCGCCCAGTTGCGGCACGTGCTGGTGGTGTTCTTCGACGCGCGCGAGGCGCGCCTGCGCATGATCAAGATCATGAACGACGTCGAGCACAACCTGACCAGCTACCTGAGCGTCGTCGCGCTCATCAATGCGGTGGTCGGCCTCTGCGCCGGGCTGATCGCCTATTTCGTCGGGCTGCCCAACGCGGTGGCGTGGGGCGTGCTCGGCTTCATTCTCAACTTCATTCCCTATATCGGCGCGCTGATGATGGAGCTGATCCTGCTCGCGCTCGGCCTCGTGACGTTTCCTTCGCTCGGTCATGCGCTGATCGCGCCGCTGCTTTATCTCGGCTTCACCACGCTCGAGGGCCATTTCATCACGCCGAGCATCATGGGCCGGCGTTTGACGCTCAATCCGCTGACGGTATTCCTGTCGCTGGTGTTCTGGACCTGGCTGTGGGGGCCGGTCGGCGCGTTCCTGGCGGTGCCGATCCTGATCGTGTTCCTGGTCGTGTCCGGCCACCTGTTCCCCGAAGACGAGGTGAGCCTGCCGGCCTGACGCTGGCGTGCCGGCTGTCCGCGCGTTACATCATTCGTCCGGGTGGTGGCATGACTCTCCAAGAGATCGGGCAGGACATCGTCGCGGTCGTGCAGCGCAACGCGGCGCTCGCGGCGCCGATCATGTTCGCGCTGGCCTTCGCGGAATCGCTCGCCTTCATCTCGCTGCTGGTCCCGGCCTGGAGCGTGCTGGTCGCGATCGGCGCGCTGATCGGCCCGAACGGCATCAGCTTCTGGCCGGTCTGGATCGCGGGTGCGCTCGGCGCCGCGCTCGGCGACTGGCTGTCGTACTGGATCGGCCTCAAGCTCGGCCCGCCGGTCGCGCATGTATGGCCGCTGTCGCGCCACCCGGAGCTGATCCCGCGCGGCGAGGCCTTCGTGACGAAATGGGGCGTGCTCGGCATTTTCATCGGCCGTTTCTTCGGGCCGCTGCGCGCCGCGGTGCCGCTGGTCGCCGGCATTTTCGAGATGCCGTACTGGCCGTTCCAGGTCGCCAACTTCACCTCCGCCTTTCTCTGGGCCGGGGTGCTGCTGACAATTGGCGACGTGCTGGCGAAACTGTTCGGCCTGATCTGGTCATGAAGAACCCGCCGGCGCGCCCGGCGGGTTTTCTGGCGACAGAGGTGGATCTAGCGGCCGAGCTGGATCAGGCGGATTTCACCCTTCACGAGGTCGGGCAGCGCGACCAGATAGCCGTCGCGGTTGCGCACCACGCAGAAGTCCGCCGGGCCCTTGATGTCGCCGGCGAGCTTGCGCACGCCGTCCTTCTCGTTCCACTGGAACAGCGAGTTCGTCACCCAGTCGGTGGCGAGGATTTCTCCATCCCGCATCTGATAGAGACCGTCGACCAGCCCGATCGGCTTCGAGATCAGCTTCGGCTCCTGGCCGAGACCGAGCGAATAGATGCCGTGCGGTTCGTCCTTCGACTTGAAACCGGCGAGCAGCAGCGAGCCGTCGCGCGCCGGATAGATGCCGTTCGGATTGATGCCCTTGCCGGAGACGATCCTGGTGATCTTCGGCTCGGCCTTCGACCTCAGGAAGTTGGCCGGCACGATGCTGAGCACCACGTCGTTGCGGTTGTCGGTGACGTAGAGCACGTTGCGCACCACGGTGACGTCGTTGGCGTAGCTGGTGCCGATTTCGAGCCGCCTGCCCTTCTTGCTCTTGAGGTCGAACACCCACACCGCGTCGAGGTCGGCGATCCACATCCGGTTGCCGCGGATCCAGATGCCCTTCGGCTTGTTGAACGGCGGCTGGTCGGCGGCGGGCTTGATGCCGCTGTCCATCACCTTGCCGTCGAGCGTGATCTTGTTGATCTTGCCTTTGCCGTCCTTATCCGCGGAGGTGCTCGCGGGCCCGCCGAAGTCGCCGGCGTAGAACACTTTGTCCTTCGGATCGTAGGCGACGGACTCCGGATTGCCGACGCCGGTGATGGTCTTGTCCGACACCACCTTGAAGTCCTTGGCGGCCGCCGGCGCGGCCAGTCCGGCTGAAAGCGCCAGGCAACCGGCGAGCGCGATTAAACCTGCTGTCCTCAATGGCTCCTCCCCATGTTTTTTAGAGCGTCTTTATCGTCGCCCGGCCAAGTGTAGGCACGGCTTCGGCGGTTACAACAACCTTGCCGCGCCGCCCGTCGGCTTGACCGGGCCGGACGCTGGCCCTATATCCGCGCCCGTCATGAAGACGCAGAGCCAGGCCCCGACCGCCCGCCCTCGCCGCATCACCGCGGCACCGGCGCGTTTTCGCGCGTGCCGGGCACCGGGGCGCCGGCCACACCGCGGCACCCATC
>CAZNTY010000022.1:0-11115 GCA_964576085.1 uncultured Undibacter sp.
GGCGACATGATCCACACGCCGGGCGTATTCGTCCAGCGCATCATCCACACCAATGCCGAGAAGCGCATCGAGGTGCGCACGGTCCGCAAGAGAGCGGCCGTGCCGGCCTACGGCGCTGGAGAGGAAGTCTAATGGCCTGGACCCGCGAACAGATGGCCGAGCGCGCCGCCAAGGAACTGCGCGACGGGTTTTACGTCAATCTCGGCATCGGCATCCCGACGCTGGTGTCGAACTACATTCCGCCCGGCATGACCGTGCAGCTCCAGAGCGAGAACGGCATGCTCGGCTTCGGCCCGTTCCCCTACGAGGGCGACGAGGACGCCGACCTCATCAACGCCGGCAAGCAGACCGTGACGGAGCTGCCGACCACCAGCTTCTTCTCATCGGCGGATTCCTTCGCAATGATCCGCGGCGGCCACATCGACATGGCGTTCCTCGGCGCCATGCAGGTCGCCGAGAACGGCGACCTCGCCAACTGGATGATCCCGGGCAAGATGGTGAAGGGCATGGGCGGCGCGATGGACCTCGTCGCCGGCGTCAAGAAGGTCGCCGTCATCATGGAGCATGTCGCCAAGAGCAAGGACGGCAAGGAGGAGCCGAAGCTCTTGCACCGCTGCACCCTGCCGCTCACCGGCGCGCGGGTGGTCGACATGGTGATCACCGATCTCGGCGTCTTCACCATCGACAAGACCGGCAGCGGCGGCATGACCCTGATCGAGCTCGCGCCGGGCGTTTCGCTCGACGAGATCAAGAAGAAGACCGAGGCGACCTTCAAGGTCGACCAGAAGCTCAAGGCCGCCTAAGGCCGCCCGGAAGATAAAACTGCCGGCCGTCAGGCCCGCGCCAACGCGCGCTCGGCGCGGCCCGGCTGCGTCAGCAGCCACACGGCAATGACCACGTTGAGCACGTTGAACGCGATGCCGTTGGCGAAGGCGGCGCGATACGAGCCGGTCATGTCGAAGATGACGCCGGACATCCAGCCGCCGAGCGCCATGCCGAACAGCGTCGCCATCACGCAGAGGCCGACCCGCAGGCCGGCTTCACGCGGCGGAAAATACTCGCGCACGATGATGGCGTAGCTCGGCACGATGCCGCCCTGGAACAGGCCGAACAGCGCGGAGATGACGTAGAGCGAGGTCAGCCCGTCGAACAGGAAATACAGCACAAGGGCGACGCCTTGCAGGGCGGAGCCGATCAGCAGGGTGCCGACTCCGCCGAGGCGGTCTGCGATGAAGCCCGAGGCAAGGCGGCTGACGATGCCGAAGCCGAGCATCAGCGACAGCATCTCGGCGCCGCGCGCGACGCCATAACCGAGATCGCCGCAGTAAGCGACGATATGCACCTGCGGCATCGCCATCGCCACGCAGCAGGCGACGCCGGCGATGCAGAGGATCACCTGCAACACATTCGGCGAGATGCCGAGCGCGCGCGGCTGGAACGCCGGAGCGCTCCGACCGCTGGCCTGAAGACTGTGATGTGACGCGGGGCGGCGCAGCGCCAGACACAGCGGCAGGATGGTCAGGACGCAGATCGCGGCGATGCCGACATGGGCGGTTCGCCAGCCGTAGCTCTCGATGGCGTGCTGCAGGGGCGTTGGCCACAACACTCCCGCGACGTAATTGCCTGCCGCGACCACCGCGACCGCGATCCCGCGCCGCCGCACGAACCAGTGCGAGATGTCGGTTATCAACGGTCCGAAGAAGACGGCCGAGCCGCCGCCGATCAGCGCGCCTTGGGCCAATGCGAAGAGCGTAAGATTGGGTGCAAGGCTCGCGACAACATAGCCGACGCACATCGTCATGGTGCCGCCGATCAGCGGCAGCAGGATGCCGAACCGGTCGATCAGGCGGCCGAGCACGACGCCGGAAAAAGCGAAGCCGACCATCGTCAGTGTGTAGGGCAGCGACGCGGCGGCCCGCTCGACCCCGAACTCGGCTTGGATGGCCGGCAATGCCACGGGGACCGACCACATGCCGACGCCGCCGATCGCGCCGATTGCAAGGCTCGCCAAGAGGCGCAGCCACGCATAGGCAGATTCCGGCTGGTCCGCGTTGACGCGGAAAAGTGCGGTGAGGCTCATAGGACACCCGGGCGAGGCCATCTATTTCATGTTCGGCCGGGCATTCCTAGCCCTTAAGGTGGCTGCGGCCGGCTGTGCGGCTCGACAGGAAATCGCTGTCACGCCTGCGCTATCACGCCTCTTGTCGCCTTGCGAAAAACGTGGATAGCTGCGCTCAGGGAGACGGTTACTCAATAACTAAAGAGTGCCCATGAGTGGTGCCATCCTCGAAACCGAGGATCTGACCAAGGATTTTGCCGGATTTGTTGCGGTCAACGGCGTCAATCTGCGCATCGAGCGCGGAACGATCCACGCCTTGATTGGCCCGAACGGCGCCGGCAAGACCACCTGCTTTAATCTGCTGACCAAATTCCTCAGTCCGACGCGCGGGCGCATTTACTTCAAGGACCACGACATTACCGGCATGGCGCCGGCCGACGTCGCGCGGCTCGGCATCGTGCGCTCGTTCCAGATTTCTGCCGTCTTTCCCCATTTGACGGTGCTGGAGAACGTGAGGATCGCGCTGCAGCGCAAGCGCGGTACTTCGTTTGATTTCTGGCGCTCGGCCCGTGCGCTCGACTCGTTCAATGCCAGGGCGCTCGAATTGATCACCGATGTCGGCTTGGCTGCATTCGCCGGCGTCGCCGCGGTCGAACTGCCTTATGGCCGCAAGCGGGCGCTCGAGATCGCGACCACGCTGGCGCTCGATCCGGAATTGCTGCTGCTCGACGAGCCGACGGCGGGCATGGGCCACGAGGACATCGACCGAATCAGCAGTCTGATCAAGCGCGTGGCCGCCGACCGGACGGTGCTCATGGTCGAGCACAATCTCAGCGTGGTCGAGAATCTCTGCGACCGGATCACCGTGCTGACCCGCGGCCGCGTGCTGGCGGAGGGCGATTACAATACGGTGTCGAAGAATCCTGAAGTGCGCGAAGCCTACATGGGCGTCGGCCATGCTTGACGCGCGAACGCCGCTGCTGTCCGTGAAAGAGCTCGAGGCCTGGTACGGCGAGTCGCACATCCTGCACGGCGTGAACTTCGATGTTTATGCCGGAGAAGTCGTCACGCTGCTGGGCCGCAACGGCGCCGGCAAGACGACGACGCTCAAGTCGATCATGGGGCTTGTTCCCCGTCGTACAGGCTCGATCGTATTCGAGCATCAGGAACTGATCGCGCTGCCGCCGGAAAAGATCGCGCGCGCCGGAATTGCCTTCTGCCCCGAGGAGCGCGGGATTTTCGCCAGTCTCGGCGTTGCGGAAAATCTCATGCTGCCGCCGCGGGTCCGGCCCGGCGGGCTTTCGATCGACCAGATTTTCGCGCTATTTCCCAACCTCAAGGAGCGGCTCGGCACCCGTCAAGGCACCAAGCTTTCCGGCGGCGAGCAGCAAATGCTGGCGATCGGCCGCATCCTGCACACCGGCGCCCGGCTGTTGCTGCTCGATGAGCCGACAGAAGGTCTCGCGCCCGTCATCATTCAGCAGATCGGGAGGACCATCGGAGCCTTGAAGGAGCAGGGGTTTACTATTCTGCTGGTGGAGCAGAACTTTCGCTTCGCCTCGACGGTCGCCGACCGCTACTATGTGATGGAGCATGGGCGCGTCATTGACAAGTTTGCCAACAGCGAGCTCGACGCCAACGTCGACAAGCTCCACGAATATCTGGGAGTGTAACGAAAAGCGGGCCACGCCCGCATAAAGAAGGAGGAACTGATGAAACGATCGCTTGGAATCGCGGCTCTCGCCGCGCTACTGGCATGCGGAACGGCGCATGCGCAGCAGATCAACGTCAAGATCGGCGTGCTCACCGACATGGCGAGCCTTTACGCCGACGACACCGGCATCGGGTCGGTCGCCGCAGCGAAGCTGGCAGCTCAAGACTTCATGAAGGAGCACAACAACTTCAAGGTCGAGGTCGTCAGCGCCGATCACCAAAACAAGCCGGATGTTGGGACCGGCATCGCCAGCCAGTGGTTTGATGTCGACCATGTCGACATGATCACTGACGTTCCTACTTCAAGTGTGGCGCTGGCCGTGATGCAGGTCGCCGCGCAAAAGAACAAAGCGGTGGTCTATTCTGGTCCGGGCAGTTCCGACATCACCGGGCCAAAATGCAATGCCAACACTGTGCACTGGACCTATGACACCTGGATGCTGGCCAACGGCACCGGCAAGGCGATTGTGAAGAATGGTGGCGACACCTGGTTTTTCCTGACCGCCGACTATGCCTTCGGCCACGCCCTCGAGCGCGATACGGCCGCGGTGGTTGAAAAGAGCGGTGGCAAGGTGCTCGGCAAGGTCCGCCATCCGATCAACACCAGCGATTTCTCGTCGTTCCTGCTTCAGGCCCAGGCGTCCAAGGCCAAGATCATCGGCCTCGCCAATGCCGGCGGCGACACCATCAATGCGATCAAGCAGGGCGCCGAGTTCGGCATCGTGGCGGGCGGCCAGAAATTCGCCGGCCTGCTGATTTTCGCGCCCGACATTCAGGCGCTCGGCCTCAAGGCCGCGCAGGGCTTGATGTTCACCGAAACATTCTACTGGGACATGAACGAGGGGACCCGCGCGTGGACCAAGCGTTGGGACAAGGAACGCAATGCGCCCGGCAAGCTGCCGAGCATGAACATGGCCGGCGTTTATTCCGGCACGCTGGCCTATCTCAAGGCGGTGGCCGCCGTGGGTAGCGCCAAAGACGGCAAGGCCGTGGTCGACAAGATGAAGACCATGACCTTCGAAGACCCGCTATTCGGCAAGACCACCGTGCGCGTCGACGGCCGCGGAATTCACAACGCCTATCTGTTCGAGGTCAAAAAGCCGGAAGAGTCGAAGTATCCCGGCGACCTCTACACGCTGCGCGCCACGATCCCGGCCGATGAGGCGTTTCGTCCACTCAAGGATGGTGAGTGCCCGCTGGTGAAGGGCTGACAGGCCTGAAGGGGAAAATGCGCGGCGCGGCGCCGTTCGCCGTGCCGCGCTGAGTTTCCCGGAAGCCATGCCATGACCACAATCTTCGGGGTTCCGGTAGCGGTGCTGTTCGGTCAGCTCTTGATCGGGCTGATCAACGGCTCGTTTTACGCGTTGCTGAGCCTCGGGCTGGCCGTGATTTTCGGCATGCTCAACATCATCAACTTCGCGCACGGCGCCCTCTACATGCTGGGCGCCGTCGCGGCCTATTTGCTGCTTAAATACGCCGGCATCGGCTATTGGCCGTCGCTGATTATCGCCCCGGTCATCATCGGCTGCATCGGTATCGTCATCGAGCGTGCGTTCCTGCAATGGCTCTACAAGCTCGATCACCTCTACGGCCTGCTGCTGACCTTCGGGCTCGCGCTGATCATCGAGGGTGTCAGCCGGCATTATCTCGGCACCGCCGGCCTGCCTTACACACTGCCGCAATCGCTCGCGGGCGGACAAAATCTGGGCTTCATGTTCCTGCCGAACTACCGCGCCTGGGTGATTGCGGTTTCCCTGGTGGTCTGCTTCGGTACCTGGTTCGTCATCGAGCGCACCAGGCTCGGCGCCTACCTGCGCGCCGCTACTGAAAATCCGAACCTCGTGCGCGCCTTCGGCATCAACGTGCCGCGCATGATCACTCTGACCTACGGCTTCGGCGTGGCGCTCGCGGCTTTCGGCGGCGTGATGGCGGCGCCGATCTACAATGTCTCGCCCAACATGGGGTCCGAGCTCATCATCGTCGTGTTCGCCGTGGTGGTGATCGGCGGCATGGGCTCTATCCTCGGTGCCATCGTGACCGGATTCGGCCTCGGTATTGTCGAGGGCCTGACCAAAGTGTTCTTTCCGGAAGCGTCCAACACCGTGATCTTCGTCATCATGGCAATCGTGCTGCTGGTTCGTCCCGCCGGCCTGTTCGGGCGGAGGACGTAATGGAGCGCTTCAGCGAGCCCGCCGTGCGGACGTCAGCGTTGCGGGGAAACAGCCACTGGATCGTATTTGCGATCATGGTCGTGGTATTGGTCGCGGCGCCGTTCGTGACCTACCCGTTGTTCCTGATGCAGGCGCTGTGCTTCGCGCTGTTCGCCTGCGCCTTCAATCTCCTGATCGGCTATGTCGGCCTGCTGTCGTTCGGCCATGCGCTTTATTTCGGCTGGGCGAGCTATGTAACGGCCTACGCCGCGAAGACGTGGGGCTTCCCGCCCGAGCTCGCCATTCTCGCCGGTACGCTGACCGCCGCCTTGCTCGGTGTGGTGGCCGGCGCACTCGCGATCCGGCGTCAGGGTATCTATTTCGCGATGATTACGCTGGCGCTGGCGCAGATGATGTATTTTGTCGCCGTGCGCGTGCCGTTCACCGGAGGCGAAGACGGTATCCAGTCGGTGCCGCGCGGTCACTTGTTCGGACTCCTCGATCTCAACAATCCGACGGCGATGTATTTCCTTGTGCTGTTCATATTTCTCGTCGGTTTCCTGTTCATCTACCGGATCATTCACTCGCCGTTCGGCGAAGTCCTTAAGGCGATCCGCGAGAACGAACCACGGGCAACCTCGCTTGGCTACAAAACCGACCGCTACAAGCTGATCGCCTTTATCCTGTCGGCCAGTCTCGCCGGGCTCGCCGGCTCGACCAAGGCGCTCGTCGTGCAGATCGCCTCGCTGACCGATGTCTATTGGCCGATGTCTGGCGACGTGGTTTTGATGTCGCTGGTCGGCGGGCTCGGCACCATTTTCGGACCCGTGGTCGGCTCGTTCATCATCCTGACCATGCAGTACAAGCTCGCCTTCCTCGGCGAATGGGTGCTGGTGATCCAAGGGATCATCTTCGTGGTCTGCGTGCTGCTGTTCCGGCGCGGCATTATCGGCGAACTGGCCCGCTTCCTTCGCGTCAGCCTGTAACGCCGGTGGCGGCTGTTGCGCGCCGTGGCGAATCAGCTATGACCGAAAAGTTATCCACAGCTTGCGTAGCCGTATTGCGTTGGGCCGCCTGCTTTTGGGCTGGCCGATGCCTTGAGGGTGCGCATGCCGCCAGCGACGCCTCGCCCGCTCGACTCCGTCATCTGCCGTTTCCGCATGCTCGCGCTGCGCCGCCATGCCTATTATCTCGAGCTGCTGCAAAGCGGGCGCTGGAGCCGCTATTTTACCGAGCGGGAATTCGCCGAGCGGTTGCGCGACGTCGTGGTGGTGACGAAGTTCTGGAATGGGCTCGCCGTGGACACCGAAACGTCCATTGCACCCGCGCCGCCGACGCGGTCTGCCGCATGAACGCCTGGCGTCTTGCGGTGCTGGCTGCCGTCATGCTGGGTCCGCCGGTTGCGGCAGCCGATGAGGCGCGGCTCAAGGAAGGGCAGGCGCTGCTCACGCAAAACTGTTCGCCTTGCCATGCCGTCGGCCGCAGCGGTGACAGCCCGCGTCCGGATGCCCCGGCGTTCCGCACGCTCGGCACCCGCTATCCAATTGAATCGCTGGAAGAGGCGTTGGGCGAGGGCATCATGTCTGGCCACCCCGACATGCCGGAATTTGCCTTTGACGCGCCGCAGGTTGGTGCCATCATTGATTATCTTAAGTCCATCCAAGCGCGTTGACGCGCGATCTCCCAAAACGCCCAAGAGTGATCTCAATGAGCGCTTTGTTCTCACCGATCAGGCTCGCCGGTCTCGAGCTGCCCAACCGCCTCGTCGTATCGCCGATGTGCCAGTATTCCGCCGATGACGGCTCCGCCACCGATTGGCACATGATGCATCTCGGCATGCTGGCGAATTCCGGCGCCGCGCTGGTGATCGTCGAGGCCACCGCGGTCGAACGCATGGGCCGCATCACGCACGGCTGTCTCGGACTTTACTCGGACGATAACGAGCTGGCGCTTGCGCGCGTCATCGCGCAGTGCCGGCGCCGCGGCACGGCGAAATTCGGCATCCAGCTTGCCCATGCCGGCCGCAAGGCCTCCTCGCAGCTGCCGTGGGAAGGCGGGCACGCGCTCAAGGCCGGGCAGGATCCGTGGCCGACTGTTGGGCCTTCGGCCATTCCCTTCGGCGAGAGCTGGCACACGCCGGCGGCAGCGACGGACGCCGACATGGCGCGCGTGCGTGACGCCTTCGTGGCGGCCGCTCGGCGCGCGCTGCGGATCGGCTTCGACGAGATCGAGCTGCACATGGCGCATGGCTATCTGTTGCACAGCTTCATGTCGCCGGTCTCGAACACGCGTACCGATGGCTTCGGTGGCTCGATGGAGAATCGGCTGAAATTTCCGCTCGAGGTCACGCGCGCCGTGCGCGCCGCGGTGCCGAATACCGTTCCGCTCGGCGCCCGTATCACCGGCAGCGACTGGCGCGACGGCGGCCTAACGCCGGATGACGCGGTTACAGTCGCGAAGGCGCTCAAGGGGGCCGGCCTCGACTTCGTTTGTGTCTCCTCGGGCGGCATCACCTTCGATACCCGCAATCCGACCGGCGATGGCTACAACGTCGCGCTGGCCGAGAAGGTGCGCCGCGACGCCGGGATTGCGACCCGCGCGGTCGGGCTGATCTTCAGGCCGCAGCAGGCCGACGCGATCGTGGCCGAGGGCCAGGCCGACATGGTGGCGATGGCGCGCGCCTTCCTCGACGACCCGCATTGGGGCTGGCACGCTGCCAAGGCGCTCGGCGCCGACGTGCCGCGGCCGCAGCAATATCTGCGCGTCGGTCCGAAGCTCTGGGCTCCGGCAGCAGCGACGGCGTGACGACGCTCGTCTTCGCCGCTGTTCTCGGCGCCGCGCTCTGCCATGCGAGTTGGAATGCGCTCATCAAGGTCGCGCTAGACCCGCTGTCGACCACGACCTTGATCCTGCTCGGCGCGACCGTGTTCGCGCTCGTTGCAATTCCGTTCTTTCCGGCGCCGGCGGTCGCGTCCTGGCCCTACCTCGTCGCGTCTTCGATTATCCACCTTTTGTATTTCGCCGCCTTGGCCGAGGCCTACCGCACCGGCGATCTCGGGCAGGTCTACCCGATTGCGCGCGGCGCGGCGCCGCTGATGACGGCTGCGGCCGGCACGCTGGTGGTCGGCGAGCACCTGGCGGCCTTCGCCTGGGTCGGCATCGTCGCGCTCGCGGTCGGCGTGCTGCTGCTGTCGCTGCGCGGCGGCCGCGACCTGGCCCGGCTCGACCGTCGCGCAGTCGGCTTCGCGCTGTTCACCGCGGTCACGATCTGCATCTATACGATCGTGGACGGCGTCGGCGCACGGCTCGCCGGTGATCCGGTTTCATACGTGTTGTGGGGCTTCGCCGGCATCTGCGTGTGCCTCGTGCCTTATGCGCTTTATCGCAACGGGCGTGGGCTGTTGAGAGATGCCGCGCAGTTCTGGCCGCGCGGCCTTGTCGGCGGTGCCTTGCAGGTGGTGTCCTACAGCGTCGCGCTGTGGGCGATGACGCTGGCGCCGATCGCGATCATCGCATCGCTGCGAGAGACCAGCGTGCTGTTCGGCGCCGCCATTGCCGTCGTGGTGCTGAAAGAGCCGCTGCGCGCGGTGCGAATCGTCGCGGGCATACTGATCGTCGCCGGCCTCGTGCTGATCCGTCTGCAATGATGCAGGTTAGAGCGTCGCGGGCTTTGCCCTGGCCGGTTCGCCGGTCTGCCCGACCAGGCGAGTCGCGCGCAGCTCGCCGGCGGCCTCCAGGATCGGATAGGCGACAGACACGAGATGGCCGCTGATCCGCTTGAGGTCGCGGATCACGTCGAGATGGATCGAGCTGGTTTCGATGGATTCGGCGCGGCCGTCGCGCAGCCGCGCGTAATGACTTTCCGCTGCGGCGCTCTCGGCCAGCCGCATCGTCGTCTTGTCGGAGAACAGCCGGCGCGCCAGCGCGAGATCGCGTGTCGTGAAGACATTGAAGGCAAGGCGCATGTTCTCCATCACCAGAGCATGAAACTTGCGGATCTCGTCGAGGCCTTCCTTGGAGAAGGTGTAGCCGTGCTTGATCTTCTTGGCGGCGAGCTCCATCAGGTTCTTGTCGATGATGTCGCCGACATGCTCGAGATTGGCCGTGAAGCTGAGGATTTCGACATAGCGGCGGCTTTCTTCCTCGCTCATCTCGGCTTTCGACGCCTTGACGAGATAGAGCTTGATCGCTTCGTGCAGGGCATCGACGGCATTGTCCTCGTTCTCCACGTCGCGCACCAGCTTGAGGTCAGATTTCTCGATCGCCTCGAGCGCATGCCGCAGCATGTCCGACACCTTATCGCCCATGTTGAGCGTCTCGCGCATGGCGCAGCCCAGCGCCTCGGATGGCGTGTCGAGCACGTTGGGGTCGAGATATTTCGGCCGCGCGGCGTCTTCGCGCTCGAGGCGGTCCGGCATGATCTTGAGTGCGAGCCTGCAGAACAGTGGGACGAAGGGCAGCAGCACCACCGCGGCAATCACGTTGAACGCGGTGTGAAAGTTGACCACCATGCGGGCCGGATCGGTTTCGACCATCGCCAGCACCTGCGCGCTCTGCCGCGCCAGGAAGATGAACGGTAGTGCTGCCACAGCGCGCATCATCAGGTTGCCGATCGCGACGCGGCGGCCGGCCGGCGTGGAGTCGGCAAGGCCGGTCAACGGCGCGATCGCGCCACCGACATTGGCGCCGAGCACCAGCGCCAGCGCCAGCGGTTCGGGGATGGCATGCGCGCCCGCGAAGGCCATCACCATCAGCACCATCGACAGGCTCGAATGCATCACCCAGGTGATCAGCGTGCCGGCGAGGAAAGCAAGAATGGGGTCACCGGCGAGGCCAGACAGGAACGCCTTGAAAGTGACGCTGTCGCGCAGCGGCTGCGCCGCGATCCCGAGATGCGTCAACGACAGCAGCATCAGGCCGAGGCCGATGGCGATGCGCGCGATACCGCGCGGCCGCTCGGCCTCGGAGGCCATGAACAGGAACACGCCGAACGGCAGCACCGCGGTCCAGGCCCAGGTGACGTCGAGCGACAGCACCTGCGCGACCAGCGTGGTGCCGACATTGGCCCCGAGCATCATGACCAGCGCGATCGAGAGCGCGATCAGGCCGCGGGCGGTGAACGAGGCCAGCAGCAGTGCAGTCGCAGTCGAGCTTTGCAGGATCCCGGTGAGGCCGATGCCGGCGAGGAAAGCG
>CAZNTY010000023.1:0-1767 GCA_964576085.1 uncultured Undibacter sp.
GACGAAATAGCGTGCCTCTTCCATGGAAACAGATTCCTGCCGGCAGACCTGTTTTCTCATTGACGTTACGATCTCCTCACTAAAAGGGGTTGCCTGTAATCGAACTTTTAACAGTCTCCTGTCGATAAGACACCGGCAAAGTAAGGATAAAACCTTATCCGGATGGAACATCCATTGTTTGATGGTTGTCGTCACGTCGTAATCGTCCAGCAAACAGAATTTATCCAGGTTCCTGCTGATGAGCTCGCTGCTGTCGCCGTCCCCGAGAAAAAGGTCCAGGATGGGCGAACATGAATGTATAAGCAAACCTTTTGCCAACAGCTCCTTTGCCCTTTCCATTATCCGGACGAGCATTTTTTCGGCGCTTAGCACTGTCTTATGAAGATAGACCTGCCAGTACATCAGGCGGCGGGAGACGAGAAATTTCTCGATGGAGTAGATCGCCTTTTCTTCCACCATCAGCTCGCCCCGGTGGACGACCAGCATTTTCAGGATACGGTCGTACCCAATGACGCCTTCCGAGACGCCGGTAAAAAAGCTGTCCCGGGTGAGGTAATCCATTCTGTCCGTGTCCAGCTGACCCGATACCAGCTGGTGTAAATAGCGTTTGGGGTGGTCATTGGTAAAGATGCGGAGGGCGGTATCCAGCTGTCCGTCGAATTCCTGGTTCAATACTTGCATAATGAGGATGGATATCTGCTCGTGGTGCAAGTCCCGGATCAGGACATTTTCCAAAGCATGGGAAAATGGCCCATGCCCGATGTCGTGTAGTAAAATGGCGATCTTGGCGCCTAATTCCTCCTCCGGAAGGAGGGGGACGCCTTTTCTTTTTAGCTCATCCAGTGCGTTGCACATCAGGTGATAAGCGCCTAAAGAATGATGCAGCCGGGTATGCACGGCCCCGGGATAGACCAGGTGGGCAAAGGCCATCTGGTTGATACGGCGCAATCGCTGATAATAAGGGTGAGCGATGATATCCAGCAACAACGGGTGATCTAATGTAATAAAGCCGTATACAGGATCGTTGATGATCTTGCGGGGCGAATGGGAATGGGCCATTCCTGTTTGAATTTTGTTAAAACGATCTTAAACAATCTTCAAATCTACAAATACGGGGTGGATAATATAAATTTACCTTAAAGCGAACCTATGTCTCTTGCAAAAATACTCTGGGTCGACGATGAAATAGAAAGCTTGCATTCTCAAATCCTCTTCCTGGAGAACAAGGGCTATGAGGTAAAGGAAATGACCAATGGCTTTGACGCCATCGATTTTGTAAAAGAGCACCCGATAGACGTGGTCCTTCTGGATGAGACCATGCCAGGCATTACGGGCCTGGAGACACTGGCCAAGATCAAGGAGGTTAATCAGCAGATACCTGTCGTGCTGATCACAAAGAACGAGACGGAGAACCTGATGGATGACGCCATCGGGAGCCAGATCACGGACTACCTGATCAAACCGGTGAACCCTAACCAGGTGCTGCTCAGTCTGAAAAAGATCATCGATAACAAACGGCTGGTGGCGGAAAAGACCACTACCGCCTATCAGCAGGAGTTTCGCAGCCTGTTTATGGCCCTCAACAGCAACCCGGATTACAACGAGTGGATGGATATTTATAAAAAACTGGTTTACTGGGAGCTGGAAATGGAAAAATCGGATAGCCCTGAAATGCGGGAAGTGCTGCAAAGCCAGAAGCAGGAAGCCAACACGGAATTTTTTAAGTTCGTATCGAAGAATTACGCACGCTGGGTGGGCCCCCGGGCG
>CAZNTY010000024.1:0-2638 GCA_964576085.1 uncultured Undibacter sp.
GGGCGAGTGCGCGCTCACCGAGACCGTGGCGCGCTACCTGTTCAAGCTGATGGCCTACAAGGATGAATACGAAGTCGCGCGGCTCTATACCGACAGCCACTTCATCAATCAGGTCAAGGCGAGCTTCGACGGCGATCTCAGGCTCGAATTTCATCTGGCGCCGCCGCTGCTGGCGCGCAAGGACCAGGCGACCGGCGAGCCGAGGAAGATGTCGTTCGGCCCGTGGATGCTCACCGCCTTCAAGGTGCTGGCGAAGCTCCGGTTCCTGCGCGGCACGCCGCTCGATATTTTCGGCTACACCGCGGAGCGGCGGACCGAGCGCAAGCTGATCGCCGATTACGAGGCAATGCTCGGCGAGATCATCGCCAATGTCACCCCGGCCAACCACGCCGCCGCCGTGGCGCTGGCCGCGATCCCGGAAAAAATCCGCGGCTACGGCCACGTCAAGTCGCGGCATCTTGCCGCCGCCAAGGCGGAGGAGGCCGGGCTCTATGAACAATTCCGCTCCGGCGCGGTGCCTGTCCTCAAGGCCGCTGAGTAGCAAGGTCCTTGGATAGGTCGCCGTTGGTGGTATGTTGAAAAACATGGTCAGAACGCTCGAAAGGTCAATTGTCGGACGCGGATCAGGAGCAGATCGGCCGGCAGATTCTCGATCATGTCGAGAAGCTGCGGCGGTTAAGGTCCGACATTCGCCAAGGGATTGCATCCCTGGATGCCGGATTGGGGCAGGAAGTGGATATCGAAGAGCTGATCGGCCGTAAAAACAAAGCACATGGCGCGTAGGCGCGCCCTTTGGTCGCCTGAAAGCGCTGGCCGACATCACTGCGATTTGGGACTATTATGGCAGCCGATCGGCTGTTGCGCGACATTCATGGCGTTGTGACCCTGCTGGAAAGCCACCCTAGGGCCGGCCGGCCCCGCGAAGAGCTTGAGCCCAAGCTGCGGTCGATCGCCTCCAAACCCTTTGCCATTTTCTACAGGGTGCTGGATCAACGGCCGCAGATCGTGCGCGTACTCGATAGGCGTCGCGATATCGAAAGCGCCTTCGCGGACCATCCGGCTTCCTGAATCGTGTCACGTTAGAGCTTGACCGCCGTTTCGCCGTGTTTTCATATCGGCAAAAGACCGTAGCAAACGGCGAGGGGTCCCGTGGGTTAACCTGCGGAAAATTCGGGAGGATACGGCCGTGGCACAAACCGCTGCCGGCGAGGCGGACACGTTTCCAAAACTCCTGATCCGGAACGCAGCGACGTTCGCGGACAAGCCGGCGATGCGGCACAAGGACCTGGGCATCTGGCACACCTGGACCTGGGCCGAAATGCTCGCCGAGGTGCGCAGCTTCAGCGTCGGCCTGATGGAGCTCGGCCTCGGCCGCGGCGACAAGATCGCCATCATCGGCAAGAACAAGCCGCGGCTCTACTGGGCGATGTGCGCCGCACAGGCGCTCGGCGCCATCCCGGTTCCGATCTATGCCGATTCGGTGGCCGACGAGATGGCCTATGTGCTCGAGCACGCCGAGGCGACCTTCGCCATCGCCGAGGACCAGGAACAGGTCGACAAGCTCGCCTCGATCGCCGATCGCCTGAGCAAATTGCAGATGGTGCTCTATGACGAGCCGCGCGGCCTGCGCGATTACGACCACAGCCGGATGAAATCGATCGACGACGTGCAGGCGCTCGGTCGCGACAGGCTCGCCTCCGACCCGTCGATGCTGGCGCGCTGGCAGGCCGAGGTCGACAAAGGCTCGGCCTCCGACCTCGCCATCATCCTCTACACCTCCGGCACCACCGGCCGGCCGAAGGGCGTGATGCTGACCAACGCCAACGTGATGATCTCGGCCGACAACGGCAACAAGTTCGATCACCTTAACGAGACCGACAGCGTCATCGCCTACCTGCCGATCGCCTGGGTCGGCGACCACATCTTTTCCTACGCGCAGTCCTACATGGCCGGCTACTGCGTGAGCTGTCCCGAGGCGGCCGAAACCGTGACCGAGGATCGGCGCGAGATCGGCACCACCTACGCCTTCGCGCCGCCGCGCGTCTACGAGAACCTCATCACCCTGACGATGGTGCGCATGGCGGATGCCAGCCCGCTCAAGCGCAGGATATTCGACTTTTTCATCGCCCATGCGCGCAGGTGGGGCGAGAAGATCCTCAACAAGGAGAAGGTGCCGCTCGGCGCCCGCCTGGTCTACTGGCTCGGCGAGATCCTGGTGTACGGTCCGCTGAAGAACCGCTTCGGCATCTCCAAGGTGCGCGTCGGCTACACCGCCGGCGAGGCGATCGGACCGGAAATCTTCCGCTTCTTCCGTTCGCTCGGCATCAACCTGAAGCAGCTTTACGGGCAGACCGAAGCCTCGGTCTACATCACCGCGCAGCCCGACGGGGAAATCTACGCCGACACCGTCGGCAAGCCGAACATCGACGTCGAGGTAAAGATCGCGCCGGACGGCGAAGTGATGTTCCGGTCCCCCGGCGTGTTCGCCGGCTACTACAAGGACCCGGAGAAGACCGCCGAGGTGAAGACGCCGGATGGCTGGGTGCACACCGGCGATGCCGGCTTCATCGACGAGCGGTCGGGGCATCTCAAGATCATCGACCGCGCCAAGGACGTCGGCCGGCTCAACGACGGCACG
>CAZNTY010000025.1:0-12793 GCA_964576085.1 uncultured Undibacter sp.
GGCGCTGTTCGCGACCGGGCGTCATCCCAATGTCGCTGGCCTCGGGCTCGAGACTGCCGGCGTGACGCTGGCGCCGAACGGCGGCATCGCGGTCGACGGCTATTCGCGCACCGTCGTGCCGAACATCTATGCCGTCGGCGATGTCACCAATCGGGTCAATCTCACGCCGGTGGCGATCCGGGAAGGCCATGCCTTCGCGGATACTGTCTATGGCGGCAGGCCGACGCCGGTCGATCACGCCAACGTTCCGACCGCCGTGTTTTCGGAGCCGGAGGTCGGCGTCATCGGGCTCACGGAAACGCAGGCGCGCGAGCAGCTTGCCAAGGTCGATATTTACAAGACGACGTTCCGGCCGATGAAATACGGCATGGCAGGGCGCGACAGCCGCGTGTTTATGAAGCTCGTCGTCGACGGCGCCACCGGCCGGGTGGCGGGCTGCCACGTCGTCGGCCCGGACGCGGGCGAGATGATCCAGCTCGTCGGCGTTGCGGTGAAGATGGGCGCGACCAAGGCCGATTTCGACGCCACGATGGCGGTGCATCCGACGATGGCGGAAGAGCTCGTCACGATGCGGGAAAAAGCGGTCAGTTATGGCCGCGCGGCCGCCGAATAGGCCGCAAAATCCCGAGTTTTGCCGACCTGCTGGCATCTTTGACGCGCAGGTGTATAACGCCGGCACATTTTTGGAGCGTTTCGTGATGGCTGAGCGTTGGTCGCCCGATAGTTGGCGCAAGAAGCCGATTGTCCAGGTCCCCGATTACCCGGACACGCAGGCGCTTGCGGACGTCGAGAAGCAGCTTGCGACCTTTCCGCCGCTGGTGTTTGCCGGCGAGGCCCGCAACCTGAAAAAGTCGCTGGCCCGGGTCGCCAATGGCGAGGCGTTCCTGCTGCAGGGCGGCGACTGCGCGGAGAGCTTCGCCGAGCACGGCGCCAACAACATCCGCGATTTCTTCCGCGTCTTTTTGCAGATGGCGATCGTGCTCACTTATGCCGGCGCGCTGCCAGTCGTGAAGGTCGGCCGCATCGCCGGCCAGTTCGCCAAGCCGCGCTCGTCGCCGACCGAGAAGCGCGACGGCAAGGAGCTGCCGAGCTATCGCGGCGACATCATCAACGACATCGAATTCACCGAAGAAGCCCGCCGCCCCGATCCGCGCCGCCAGCTTGCGGCCTATCGGCAATCGGCGGCGACACTCAACCTGCTCCGCGCCTTCGCGAAGGGCGGCTATGCCAGCGTCGAGAACGTGCACCAATGGATGCTGCAGTCGGTGTCCGGCTCGCCGCAGTCGAAAGCCTATGCCGACCTTGCCGATCGCGTCTCCGGTGCGCTCGACTTCATGCGCGCCTGCGGCCTGACCTTCGCGGTCGACAGCGCGCTCGGCACCACAGATTTCTATACCAGCCACGAGGCGCTGCTGCTTGGCTACGAGCAGGCGATGACGCGCGTCGATTCGACGACTGGTGATCAATATGCGACCTCCGGTCACATGCTCTGGATTGGCGACCGCACGCGCCAATACGATCACGCGCACGTCGAATATTGCCGCGGCGTCAAGAACCCGCTCGGCCTCAAGTGCGGTCCCTCGCTCAAGCCCGATGACCTGCTGCGGCTGATCGACATTCTCAATCCCGAGAACGAGCCGGGACGGCTCACCCTGATCAGCCGCTTCGGCGCTGATAAGGTCGGCGAGCACCTGCCGGCGCTGATCCGCGCGGTGAAGCGCGAGGGCAGGACCGTCGTCTGGTCGTGCGATCCGATGCACGGCAATACGATCACGGCGGCGAGTGGCTACAAGACCAGGCCGTTCGATCTGATCCTGAAGGAGGTGCGCAATTTCTTCGACGTGCATCTCGCCGAAGGCACGTATGCTGGCGGCGTGCACCTGGAGATGACCGGTCAGAACGTCACGGAATGTACCGGCGGCGCACGCGCCATCACCGAGGCGGACCTGAACGACCGCTACCATACGGTCTGCGATCCCCGTCTCAATGCCGAGCAAGCCATCGACCTCGCGTTTCTTCTGGCCGATTTGCTGCGGAAGGAGCACGGCGGGCAGACGCGCGCGATGCCGGCAGTCGCCGGCCTCTAGGTCATATCAGTCCTTCGCGCGCCGCTGTTTGCTACGCAAGTGACGACGGGCTAGATCATCGCCATGAGCGTTCGTCCTGCCGACCGACTTGCGATTGCCGTCGCGCAGTTGAATTCGACGGTCGGCGATGTTGCCGGCAATGCCGACAAGGTCCGGCAGGCTCGCGCCGAAGCGGCCAGGCAGGGCGCCGACATTGTCGCATTTCCCGAGCTGTTTATCGCCGGCTATCCGCCGGAAGACCTGGTGCTCAAGCCGGCTTTCCAGGCTGCATGCCGGTCCGCGGTCGAGGACCTCGCGCGCGAGACGAGGAATGACGGCCCGGCCTTGCTGGTCGGCACGCCCTGGCTCGACAATGAGAAGCTCTATAACGCCGTTGCGCTGCTCGACGGCGGTCGTATCGCCGCGGTGCGTTTCAAGGTCGACTTGCCGAATTACGGGGTGTTCGACGAAAAGCGTGTGTTCGCCGCGGGGCCGATGCCCGGCCCGGTCAACTTCCGCGGCGTGCGGCTCGGGCTGCCGATCTGCGAGGACATCTGGGGCGAGGAGGTGGTCGAGTGCCTCGTCGAAACCGGCGCCGAATTGCTCATCGTGCCGAACGGCTCGCCTTATTGGCGCGACAAGGACGATCTTCGGCTGAATGTCGCATTGAAGCACATCGTCGCGCATGGGTTGCCGGCGATTTACATCAATCAGGTCGGCGGGCAGGACGAGCTGGTGTTCGACGGCGTCTCGTTCGGCATCAATGCCGACCGCTCGCTGGCGTTCCAGCTCAAGGGCTTTGAGGAAGACCTGGTGACCACCCGGTGGTCACGTGCCGGTGGCACTTGGCGCTGCGAGGGGGGACCAGTGGTGCCGGACCCGGGCCCGGACAAGGCCGACTACACCGCCTGTGTTCTGGGGCTTCGCGACTACGTCAATAAAAACGGCTTCAAGGGCGTGGTGCTCGGGCTGTCCGGCGGCATCGACTCTGCGCTGTGCGCCGCCATCGCGGTCGATGCGCTTGGGCCCGAGCGCGTGCGCTGCATCATGCTGCCCTATAGGTTCACGGCGCAGGAGTCGCTCGACGATGCCGCGGCTTGCGCCAAGGCGCTCGGCGTTTCCTACGAGGTGCTGCCGATCGCTGAGGCAGTGAAGGGGCTCGAGGCGGCGCTGGCGCCGGCATTCGCGGGAAAGCCGCGCGACGTCACGGAGGAAAACCTCCAGGCTCGCGCCCGCGGCACCATCCTGATGGCGATCTCGAACAAATTCGGCCTGATGGTGGTGACGACTGGCAACAAGTCGGAAATGTCGGTCGGCTATGCGACCCTTTATGGCGACATGAATGGTGGCTTCAATCCGATCAAGGACCTCTACAAGACCGAGGTGTTCCGGCTGGCGCGCCTGCGGAACGGCTGGAAACCTAGCATCGCGCTTGGGCCGTCCGGCACGATCATTCCCGAGAACATCCTGGTCCGGCCGCCGACCGCGGAATTGCGAGAAAACCAGAAGGATCAGGATTCGCTGCCGCCCTATGAGGTGCTCGACGCGATCCTCGAGCGTCTGGTCGAGCGCGAGGAGCCGATTTCTTCGATCGTTGCCGCTGGTTTCGACCGCGAAACGGTGGTGCGGGTCGAGCGGCTTCTCAACCTCGCGGAATACAAGCGCCGGCAGGCAGCTCCGGGCGTGAAGGTGACGCTGAAAAATTTCGGCCGCGACCGGCGCTATCCGATCACCCACCGTTTTCGCGATCCGGGCACGCCGCTGCCGAAGCCGGACGTCTCGCTGGTGACCGGCCAGTCAGTGAAGACCGAGGCGATGGATTTCTGACGGCGCGTCTTGCCGCGTAAGAACGAACTCGGCTATCGCGTGGGAACGAACACCGGTCCGACGGACCGCACCTTGCCCTTTGGCGGCTCGACGACGGTGGACGGCGCATCGGCCATCGTGTTGGTTGGAGCCGACGCGGCCCCGCTCGCCGGCTTGAGTGGTTTGCCGGATGCATCGCGCGGCTGAGACAGCTTTCTGGCGCGATCCTCGGTGACGACGATGTCGCCTTGCACGACCGTATCGTCGCTGCCCGTTGCCTTCATCGCGTCAGCCCAGCTTTGCCCGGGCTTGCGGCAGCTGCAGGCCGGATTGAACTCTCGGCGATACTGGAACGCCGTTGGAAGGTCAGTATAGGGCCGGCCATCGATTGAAACGGCGCGCGAAACGTCTTCGCCCGGATTATGGTAGGCATACAATGACACCTGCGCCGCCGGGCACATACGCTGACAAATCTGCGCATCTTCCGTGAACCGGCTTGACGGCACGGAGTAGGAGATCGGGAAGTAGTAGCCATCGCAGGTTCGCACGCAGATCGTGCGGAAGTTATCGCCAACCTGCTGGTCGGCGCTCGGCGGAGGAGAGATCGTGCGGCCGCCGAACAACTGGTCGAGGAAGCCGCCGCCTTGCTGCAAGCTCGCCGAGCGGTATTGCGGTCCGCAGTTATTGTCGCCGAGCGCCAGCAGAAGCGAGCGGCGCTGCGCCGCCCGCTCGGTATTGCCACCATGCAACTGTTCGAGCTGGTTCTGCATACGCTCCAGAGTGTCGCGTGCCTTCTGAATTTGCGCGTTCAACGGGCCGCATTGTGGAGGCGGCGAGCTGAAGATCGAGAAGAAGCCCGTATTCTCACAGCCCATCCTGCGACCTTGGACGACCAGCCGGTCAACCTCCGTCTGCTGGCGGTTGGTGGCGTCTTCCGCCCGCCGGATCGCCTCGGCGCGGCCAGGGTCATCGTTGCCGCGATCGAGCGAGGCCAGTTGTGCCTCAAGTCGCTGGCACGCCGGATTGCTGCTTTGCGCGAGCGCGCCGCCTGCAGCCAAGGCCACCATGAGGGGGATGAAAGCAAGAGGATATCTCATGGAGCGGCACTTTACCGGAAAATGTGGCAGGAGCGAGCCGTCAGTCTGCGACGACCGGGGGCAGCGGCCGTGTTTTTGCCTCGGCGCGCAGATTCCAGAGCACGCCGGCTACGATGATCAGCGCGCCGATGAAAACGAAAACGTCGAGTGATTCGCCATACAACGCCCAGCCGACCAGCGCGATCAGCGGAATCCGCAGGAAGTCGAACGGCACGACCAGGGTGGCGTCGCCGGCGCGGAAGGCGTTGCTGAGGCAGTAATGCGACGTAGTGCCGGCGATGCCGAGCCCAAGCGCCGGAACGATGTCGGCGGCGCCTATCCGCAAAAACGCGGATGGGTCGCTGCCGAGAAGCGATAGCGGCAACTGGATCACCATCATCCAGAAGATGATTCCGAACGTCGTCTCCGTGTCGGTCAGCTTCTTGGTCGCGATGTAGACGACGGCGTAGCCTGCGGCCGCCGCCAGCACCAGGAAGGCGGCGGGATTGAAGCTCGCCAGGCCGGGCCGCAGGATCACCACTACGCCGATGAAGCCGAGCGCGACGACGCCGAGCCGGCTTGGCGTCAGGCGTTCGCCGAGCAGCCAGGCCGCCAGCAGTGCAGTCCAGGCCGGCGCGGTGAATTCGAGCGAGAACACCATCGCCAGCGGCAGCAGGGTCAGGGCGAGCGTCCAAGCGTATTGTGCGGCGTAATGAATGGCATTGCGCAGAATTTGCAGCCCCATGCGGCGCGTCCGGAGCTGCGGGCGCAGGTTGGGCCGCAGCGCCAGCGCCCCAGCGAGGAGCGTCAGGCCTATCGCGCTACGCGCCGCCAGAATCTCGAAAATCGTCATGCCGTGTGCGGCGAGCACGCGGATCGAGACGGCCATGACGGAAAACGAAAGCAGGGCGCCGACCATCCAGAGGACAACGCGGACGAGCTTTGACGGGGCCACGGGTTGCTGCTTGCGGGTGGTGCGGGGCGCGTAAGTGCAGGCGGTTCTCTAGCAGGTGCATCCTGCGCCGTCACTCCGCGTCACGCTGGTTTTCCGGGCGCGCCTTGTCGAAGGCCGGCAATTTGAGGCAGGCCGCGTCGGCCGAGACGATTTTCGGAAACCGATCGAGCGGCACCTTCATCCGCCTTGCGTTGAAAACCTGAGGCACGAGGCAGAGGTCGGCGAGCGTCACCTGGGCGCCGAAGCAGTAGGGCGCCGGCGAGATCAGCGCCTCGATCGCCTCGAACCCTTCGAGGATCGAGTGATGATACCAGGCGTCGATCGCGGCCTGGTCGTGACCGAGCACGTTCTTCAGGTAGCGGAGCGGCGCGACGTTATCGATCGGATGGATGTCACAGGCGACGATCTGCGCAATCGCGCGCACCTTGGCGCGGCTGATCGCGTCGGCCGGAAGCAGCGGCGGAGTCGGATAAGTCTCATCGAGATAATCGATGATCGCCAGCGATTGAATCAGTGTTTCGCCGCTGTCGAGCACCAGCGCCGGCAATTTCATCTGTGGATTGATCGAGCGGTATTCCGGCCTGCGGTTATGTCCGCCGTCTTTGCCGAGGTGGACGAATTCCTCGTCGTACGGAACGTTCTTGATGTTGAGCGCGATCCGCACCCGGTAGGCTGCGGACGAGCGGAAGTAGTTATAGAGCTTCACGGTCGTTGACTCGGCAAGACTGGACAATCGCGCAATCTAGCGACGATCATCCGCGTTGGCGAGATCGTGGGGCGGTTACGCCTTGTCTTTCGTGCGTTTGGACTCAGCGCGAGCAGGTGATGGCGACGAATTCGTCGCATCTGCGGCCGGTGCAGGCCACCGTATCGGCAACCGGAATGGAGCCGGTAATCTCGTCACGCTCGACCTTGCGGTACGAGGTCGCCTCGATGAACTGCTGGGTCTTGCAGTAGGCGGCGGCGACGGCCGCACCGCACTTGGCGCCGGTCTCGAGGCAGCGGTCGACGCCGTAGCCGTCCGCGTTGCTGGCGATGATGAACATCCGCCGCTCGGCCTGTGCGCTGCTTGCAAGGCAAAGGACGATGGCGGCAATCAGAAGGCTGGCGGCAGGACGCATGGCGCACACGGATATGGTGATGCGGATGTAGCGCGGATGCTGAGGATGTGGGCAAAAACTCTAAGGTCTCGTTAATCCAGCCGCCGCCGGCCCGCCGTCCGCACGAAATGCCGGCTTGACGGCGCCCGCGCGGTTGACCATTCTCCCCGCCCGATGAACGGCCTTAACCATATCTGCGGCATTTGCCGCGAGATTATTCGCTAGCGCCCAACGCTGGCTGCGGCCGTCTTTTCTCACATCGTGACAGAGAGAGCGCCCAGGCCAGCAGGGTCCGAGGTCGCGTCCGCGACGCTGGCACAAGAGGAAAGTGATGGAGCTTCAGCTCTACGACACGCTGACACGCAAGAAGCGGCCGTTCGTCCCGATCGATGCCGCGCGCGTGCGCATGTACGTGTGCGGCCCGACGGTCTACGACTACGCGCATATCGGCAACGCGCGGCCGGTGATCGTGTTCGACATGCTGTTCCGCTTGCTGCGCCATCTCTACGGCGCGGATCACGTCACCTACGTCCGCAACATCACCGATGTCGACGACAAGATCAATGCGCGCGCCGCCGAGCGCGGCATCTCGATCCGCGCGCTGACCGAGGAGACCTACGCCAATTTCAAGACGGACGTGACCGCACTCGGCTGCCTGCCGCCGACCGTCGAGCCGCGCGCCACCGAGCACATCGAGGCGATGAAGACGCTGATCGAGATGCTGGTGAAGAACGGCTGCGCTTACGTGGCGGAGGAGCATGTGCTCTTTCATGTCGCGGCGATGAAGGACTACGGCAGGCTGTCGAATCGCTCGCTTGACGAGATGATCGCCGGCGCCCGCGTCGAGGTCGCGCCGTACAAGAAAGACCCGATGGACTTCGTGCTGTGGAAGCCGTCGAGACCGGGCGAGCCGGCCTGGCCTTCGCCGTGCGGCATCACGACGCCGGGCCGCCCCGGCTGGCATATCGAGTGCTCGGCGATGTCATGGAAGCATCTCGGCGAGACCTTCGACATTCATGGCGGCGGCATCGACCTCGTGTTCCCGCACCACGAGAACGAGATCGCGCAGTCGCGCTGCGCCTTCCACACGCCGGTGATGGCGAACTACTGGATGCACAACGGCTTCCTGCAGGTCGAGGGCGAGAAGATGTCGAAGTCGCTCGGCAACTTCGTCACGATCCACGAATTGCTCAAGGACTGGCCGGGCGAGGTGGTGCGGCTCAACATGCTGCGCACGCATTATCGCCAGCCGATGGACTGGACCGTGAAGGGGCTCGAGGAGAGCTGGACCATCCTGTCCTCGTGGACCGATGCTCCGGAGTTTTCTGCGAACAAGGGTGAAGCAATTGCGACGGCTGTGCTCGAGGCGCTGTGCGACGATCTGAACACACCACAGATGATCGCGGCGCTGCATGCGCTTTCGGACAAATCGGAGCTTGCCGCAAGTCTGCACGCGCTTGGCTTCTGGAAACGGCCGCAGAGCACGCGAACGGTGGACAAAGGCAAGGTCGAGATGCTGATCGCAACGCGCGCCGCGGCACGCAAGGCCAAGAACTTCGCCGAATCCGATCGCATTCGCGACGAACTCGCAAAGATGGGCGTGGTGCTTCACGATTCCAAGGACGGCACCACCTGGGAGGTCGCCCGATGATTCTCAGCCGTCATGGCCGGGCTTGTCCTGGCCATCCAGGCCTTCCTTTCTGTTCACGCCGTAAAGGCATGGATGCCCGGCAACAAGAGCCTGCGCCCGGGCCGGCGAAGCCGGACCCGGGTGCCGGGCATGACGCCGAACTATACGTCGCAGCTTTTGTGGTCGTGCGATGAGCGCCCAGGCGCACCCCCAGCTCGCGCTGCGTCCGATGCTGCCGGCGGATGCGCCGCTCATCGCCGAGATTTTCCGCGCCAGTATCGCGGAGCTGACCGGTGATGATTACAGCGAGGCGCAGCAGGAGGCTTGGGCGGCCACCGCGGACGACGAGGCGGCTTTTGCCAAGAAACTCGCCGGCCAGCTCACGCTGGTGGCGACGCTGGGCGGCTCGCCGGTCGGGTTCATTTCGCTTGCCGGCAGTGACCGGCTGGACATGCTTTACGTTCATCCGGCTGCAGCCGGGCGCGGCGCCGGCGCCATGCTGGTCGACGCGATCGAGAAGCTCGCGGCGGCGCGTGGCGCCGCGAGGCTCAAGGTCGACGCCAGCGACAGCGCGCTCGAGTTTTTCCGCAAGCGCGGCTATGTCGCGCAGCAGCGTTCGACCGTTCTGCGCGGCGACGAATGGCTCGCCAACACCACGATGGAAAAGCCGTTAGCGAATACGGCAAGCAAGGGAGCGACACGATGACGAAGCCCGACACTCCGTTCCCGCGTCACTGGCTCTATTACATCGTGCTCAAGTACGGCGTGCTGGCCGCCGCCGTGCTGCTCGCGCTTTACGTCGTTTACCGGCTGAGTTGAAACGATGGCACGTGAACGCCTTTATCTGTTCGACACGACGCTGCGCGACGGCGCACAGACCAACGGCGTTGACTTCACGCTCGCCGACAAGCTGGCGATTGCCGGCATGCTGGACGGTCTCGGCATCGACTACGTCGAGGGCGGCTACCCGGGTGCCAATCCAACCGACACCGAACTGTTCTCCAAGGACCACCGCCTGAAGACGAAATTCACTGCCTTCGGCATGACACGACGGCCGGGCCGCTCAACATCGAATGATCCCGGCCTCGCCGCGCTGCTGGAGGCAAAGGCCGCCGCCATCTGCTTTGTCGCCAAGTCGTGGGACTTTCATGTCAGGGTCGCGCTGGAGACGACGGAGGAGGAAAACCTCGCCTCGATCCGCGACAGCGTGACGGCCGCCAAGACCAAAGGCCGTGAAGTGTTGCTCGACTGTGAGCATTTCTTCGATGGTTACAAGGCCAACCCTGCCTATGCGCTGGCCTGCGCCAAGGCGGCCTACGACAGTGGCGCCCGCTGGGTGGTGCTGTGCGATACCAACGGCGGCACGCTGCCGCACGAGGTCGAGACGATCGTCGGCAAAGTGTGCAAGGTCATCCCCGGCGACCATGTCGGCATTCACGCCCACAACGATACGGAGCAGGCGGTTGCCAATTCCTTCGCTGCCGTGCGCGCCGGCGCCCGCCAGATTCAGGGCACCGTCAACGGGCTTGGGGAACGTTGCGGCAACGCCAACCTGATCTCGATCATTCCGACCCTGATGCTGAAAAAGGAATTCGCCGACAGGTTCGATATCGGGGTGGCGCAGGACAAGCTCAAGGAGTTGGCGCACATGTCGCGTAAGCTCGACGACATGCTCAACCGCGCGCCGAACCGCTATGCGCCCTATGTCGGCGAGAGCGCGTTTGCCACCAAAGCTGGAATTCACGCCTCCGCGATCATGAAGGATGCCGGCACTTACGAGCACGTCGCGCCCGAAGCGGTCGGCAACAGGCGCAAGCTTCTGGTCTCCGAACAGGCGGGCAAATCCAACGTGCTGGCGGAGCTCGACCGCATCGGCATCAAGGTTGCGAAAGATGACCCGCGTGTCGTCCGCCTGCTCGACATGGTGAAGGAACGCGAGACAGCCGGCTTCTCCTACGAGGCCGCCGACGCATCCTTTGAGCTCCTGGCGCGCCGCGCGCTGGGAACGGTGCCGCAGTATTTCGATGTGAGCCAATTCGATGTCAACGTCGAGCAGCGCTACAACGCCAGGGGCGAGCGCGTCACCGTGACGCTCGCGGTCGTCAAGGTGAAGGTGGGCGACGACAGCCTGATCTCAGCGGCGGAGGGCAACGGGCCGGTCAACGCGCTCGACCTCGCGCTGCGCAAGGATCTCGGCAAGTATCAGAAATATATTGATGACCTCAAGCTGACTGACTACCGCGTGCGCATCCTCAATGGCGGTACCGAAGCGGTGACGCGCGTGCTGATCGAAAGCGAGGATGGCAAGGGTGACCGCTGGACCACGATCGGCATCTCGCCCAATATCATCGACGCCTCGTTCCAGGCGCTGATGGATTCCATTGTCTACAAGCTGATGAAGTCCGGCGCGCCGGCGTAATGCCGGAAACTGATTGATGATCGACCACGTCTCGGTTGCCGTTCGCGATCTCACCGCTGCGACGCGTTTTTATGACGCGTTGCTTGCCGTGCTCGGCTACCGTCGCCTCGATACCCGTGCTGCGACGGCCGGCTATGGCAAGGATTATTCCGAGTTCTGGATCAACGCGCGCGCCGATACCGCGGTGTCGGACGGAGCCCATGTCGGCCTTCGCGCACGCTCGGCCGAAATCGTCGATGCCTTCCATGCAGCCGCGCTCGCCCACGGTGGATCGTCGGATGGCGCGCCGGGGCTGCGCCCACAGCACGGCGAAGGATATTACGCCGCCTTCATCCGCGACCCCGACGGCAACCGCATCGAGGCCGTGACGTTTCTCGCCGCACGCTAGAGCAAGTGCGGCTGCGCCGTCTTCATTTCCTTGTCCGACTCCTCGAGCGGCGCTGCCTGATGCAGCATCGGCAGGATGTCGGAGACGCGATCGGCGACCAGCAGGTCGAAATTCAAGCCCGGGCGGATGAAATCGAGTCGCTTCATGTGATCGATCAGCGCGCACAACGGTTCCCAGAAGCCTTCGATATTGGCGAGCAGAACCGGCTTCCGGTGGCGGCCGAGCTGCACCCAGGTCAGTTGCTCGACCAGCTCCTCCAGCGTGCCGATGCCGCCCGGCAGCGCGACGAAGGCGTCGGCATATTCGAACATCTTGCGTTTGCGTTCGTGCATGTCGCGCGTGATGATTAGATTGTCGATATTGCCTTTGGCGTGCTCGCGCTTGACAAGAAATTCGGGGATGATGCCGGTGACGTCGCCGCCGTTGGTCAGCACGGCACGGGCGATCTCACCCATCAGCCCGATACTGCCACCCCCATAGACGAGGCCGATCTCGTTTCGGGCGAGAATTTCGCCGAATTCGCGTGCGGCCTTGACGAAAGCCGGGTCATTGCCCGGTCCGGAGCCGCAGTAAACGCAGATTTTTTGGATTTTACGTCTCGAAGTTGAGTCTTTGGTCATCAGCTGCATGTGCCCACGGCTTGTGACGGGGTCAAGGCGAGGAAAATAAAAACCGGCGGGAAACCGGCCTGAAGGGAGCGCTTGGGGTGCCCGGCGGCCCGAAACCGCCTATATGAGTGGCCCCGATGGATGCCGTTCCCCAACATAACCGCCGGCCGGCCCTGCGGGTTTCCGCGGCGCGCGGCGCATTGATCCGGACGCTGGCCGGGCTGTGGCCCTATATCTGGCCGGCCGAGCGCGCCGACCTCAAGCAGCGTGTGCTTGCGGCATTCGTGTTGCTGCTCGCCGCCAAGCTCGCGACCATTGCGACGCCGTTCACTTTCAAATGGGCAACCGATGCGCTGACCGGGCAGGGCAGTGCGCCCGTGTTCGCAGACGACTGGCTCGCCTGGGCGCTGGCCGCGCCTGTCGTGCTGACGCTTGCCTATGGCGGCATGCGCATCCTGATGGCGGCGCTCACGCAGTTGCGCGACGGCGTCTTCGCCAAGGTTGCGATGCACGCGGTGCGCCGGCTGGCCTATCGCACCTTCGTCCATATGCACGAGCTGTCGCTGCGCTTCCATCTCGAGCGCAAGACCGGTGGCCTGACGCGCGTCCTGGAGCGCGGCAGGAACGGCATCGAGACCATCGTGCGCATGGTGATCCTGCAGCTTGCGCCGACCATCATCGAGCTTGTGATGGTGCTCGGCGTGCTGCTGTGGCACTTCGACTGGCGTTATGTGCTGGCTATTCT
>CAZNTY010000026.1:0-2718 GCA_964576085.1 uncultured Undibacter sp.
AGCCGCCCTTTGTAATTGGTATTGACCTCGTAGCGGTGACGGTGGCGTTCGGAAATCTCGGTCATGCCGTAGATGCCCGCCACCCGGCTGCCGCGCGCGAGCATCGCCGGATAGGCGCCGAGCCGCATGGTGCCGCCGAGATCGCCGCTCGCGGAGCGCTTCTCCAGCGCGTTGCCTTTAAGCCACTCGGTCATCAGACCTACGACCGGCTCGGACGTCTCGCCGAATTCCGTCGAATTGGCTTTCTCGATGCCGCACAGGTTACGCGCGGCCTCGATCACCGCCATTTGCATGCCAAAGCAGATTCCGAAATACGGCACGTGGCGCTCGCGCGCAAACTGCGCGGCGCGGATTTTCCCCTCGGCGCCGCGCTGACCGAAACCGCCCGGCACCAGGATGCCGTTGACGTGTTCGAGGAATGGCGCCGGATCTTCGTTTTCGAACACCTCGGATTCGATCCAGTCGAGATTGACCTTCACCTTGTTGTCAATGCCGCCATGCTACAGCGACTCGATCAGCGACTTGTAGGCATCTTTCATGCCGGTGTACTTGCCGACGATCGCGATCGTCACGTCGCCTTCCGGGTTGCGGATACGCTCGTTAATGAGCGTCCAACGCGCAAGGTCGGGCGCCGTGCCAGGGTCAATGCCGAAAGCGGCGAGCACCTCGCGATCGAGCCCTTCGGCCGAATAGGCTTCCGGTACCGCGTAGATGTTATCGACGTCGCGCGCTTCGATCACCGCGCTTTCACGCACGTTGCAGAACAGCGCCAGCTTGCGTCGCTCGCTTTCGGGAATAGGCCGGTCGCTGCGGCACAGCAGGATATCGGGCTGGATGCCGATGGCGCGCAATTCGCGCACCGAATGTTGCGTCGGCTTGGTCTTGAGCTCGCCGGCGCTCGGAATGTAAGGCATCAGCGTCAGGTGAATGTAGATGGCGTGCCGACGCGGCAGGTCATTGCCGAGCTGGCGGATCGCCTCGAGGAACGGCAGGCCTTCGATGTCGCCAACCGTGCCGCCGATCTCGACCAGGACGAAGTCGTGGCCGTCATTGCCCTCGCGCACGAAGTCCTTGATCGCGTTGGTGACGTGCGGGATCACCTGGATGGTGGCGCCGAGATAGTCGCCGCGCCGCTCCTTGGTGAGGATGTCCTGGTAGATGCGGCCGGTGGTGATGTTGTCCTGCCGCGTCGCCGGATTACCGGTGAAGCGCTCGTAGTGGCCGAGGTCGAGGTCGGTTTCGGCGCCGTCGTCAGTGACAAACACTTCGCCGTGCTGGTACGGCGACATCGTGCCGGGATCGACGTTGAGATAAGGGTCGAGCTTGCGCAGCCGCACCTTGTAGCCGCGCGCCTGCAAGAGCGCACCGAGCGCCGCCGATGCGAGACCCTTGCCGAGTGAGGAGACCACGCCGCCGGTGATAAAAATGTACCGCGCCATGGGATTTAAGCTCTAGCGCCCGAGGTTCGATTCGACGAGCGCGAATTGCGCAAGGCTGCCCGTCTGTCCACACACAAGCTCTGCCGCGATGTCATTGTCCTCATGCACGTCGCCCATTCTGCAGATCAATCCGCGCGCTCGACTGTCCTTTAACGGCGGAGGGCCGGTTTCCCGGCCCTCCGTCGTGGTCTATTTCGACTGTGGCACCTGCGGCCCTGCGGGTGGCGCCGGCGTTGCCGGTGTGCTTTGCGGCTGCAATTGATTCAGTACGCCGCCGCCGGAACTCAGGGGCGTCGGCGCGCCGGGTGCAGAAGCAGGGCTTTGTGCGCCATCCCGGATGATCGAGCTTGGCGCGTGACCCCAGCCGGCGAGGATCGAGAGGATCAGGCTCGTCACGAAGAACAGCCCGGCGAGAATTGCCGTGGTGCGAGTGAGGACATTGGCGGTGCCGCGGCTGGTCATGAAGCCGCCGGACGAGCCGATGCCAAGCCCGCCGCCCTCCGAACGCTGCAGCAGCACGGCACCGATCATCGCCAGCACCAGCATCAGATGAATGACGATCACGACATGCTGCATCGAAAATCCTGTTCCAATCCTGCCCGCTCCGCGCGTCGCGCGGCGTTGCTGCGATGACATATAGGAGTTCGCGGCGCTCTCTACACGATCCCGCCGGCAATTTCCACCGGCGCCGCCCTTAGCGATAAACCCCAGCAATGCCGAGGAAATCGTCGGCCTTGAGGCTGGCACCGCCGACCAGGGCGCCGTTGACGTTGGCGAGCGTCAGCAGGTCGGCCGCGTTTGCCGGCTTGACCGAGCCGCCGTAGAGGATCCGGATCGAGGGGCCCTGCGCGCCGTAGCGGTCGGTCAGCCGCTCGCGGATGAACGCATGCGCCGCAGCCACATCGGCGGGCGTCGGCGTCAGGCCGCTGCCGATCGCCCATACCGGCTCGTAGGCGACGACCAGGTTGGCGCCGGCGGCGCCGTCCGGCAGCGAGCCGCCGAGTTGGCGGCCGATCACGTCGAGGGTCTTGCCCGCCTCGCGCTCGACTTTGGTTTCGCCGATACAAACGATGGCGGTAAGGCCCGCGCGCCAGGCGGCCTGCGCCTTGGCCCGCACCTGCGCGTCGGTCTCGTGATGCATCGTGCGCCGCTCCGAATGGCCGACGATCACCGCCACCGCGCCGGCATCGGCGACCATCTCGGCCGAGATGTCACCCGTGAAGGCGCCCGATGGCTCGGCGTGGCAGTCCTGCGCGCCGATCTGCAGCTTCGAGCCGAG
>CAZNTY010000027.1:0-11882 GCA_964576085.1 uncultured Undibacter sp.
AGCAGCGCGGCATCGGCGAGAACCATCAGGTCCATCACTGCAATATGGTCGGTCAGCTTCAGGCGGTCCGCGCCGGCGACCGGAATATTCTGCTGCTTGAGGGCGCGGATGATCGCGTTGAACAGGACGCCGCGCGACCGCAGCAGGATCAGCACATCTTTCGGCTGCCGGCCCTGTCTTTGCCAGGCCGCGACGGTCGAGGCGATGCGTTGCGCGAGCTTGGCGACGCCGCTCGTCACGGTCCGCACGTCGAAGGGAGCCTTCCAGCCTTCCGTCCTTTCGTGCTCGTCGGACTTGAACAGCTCCCAGATCTCGACGACGCCGGGCGCTTTCTCCGGCAACGCTTCATGGACCGGAGGAACCGGATCGGCGGTCAGCCCGGCGAAGGCCTCGGCGCGCCCGAACACGGTGTCCACGGCCGTCAGGACGTTGAGGCCGGAGCGCAGCGAATGCTTGAACTCGGTGGCGACGAAGCTGAGGCTGACCTGCCGATGCGCCTGCTCGAAATGCCGTCGCATCGCGGCGAATTCGCGCGGTGCGGCACCCTGGAATGAGAAGATCGACTGCTTCTCGTCGCCGACCGCGAAAATGGTGCGCGGGCGGTCGTGGGCGCCGGCGCCGGCGAAGAACTCGCTGACCAGCGCCTTCACGATCTGCCACTGCTTCGGGCTGGTGTCTTGCGCCTCGTCGATCAGCACGTGATGAATGCCGCGGTCGAGCTTGTAATGCACCCAGGCGGCGCGCTGGTCCCTGAGCAGGTCGAGTGTCTTGTCGATCAGATCGTCGTAGTCGAGCAGGCCGCCGCGTTCCTTCTCGGTGCGAAAACGTGCGATCACGGTATGTGCGATGGTGAACAGCGCGGCGCTGCGGTCGCGCGCCTCGATGGCACGCTTGCGCAGCATCAAGGTCCAGATCCGGTCACGCTCCTTGTTCAGCTTCAGGCAGAGCGCGGGATGGTTGTCTTCGATGGTGCTGGTGGCAATGCGATCCTTCGTTTTCTCGCGCGTCCTGGTGCAGAAAATATCGATATAGGTGTCCAGGAGGTCGGTGCCGTTCAGGGTCGCGAGCGCGCGGAAGCGGGCGCCTTGCTCCTTGTCGGTCTTTGATCCGCCCATCAGCGCCGCTGCGGCCGAAGCCCATTCCGAGCTGGCGATCAGGCTTTCGTTGAAAATTTTCTGGTCGATTTCGGCGACGGTTTCGTCGGGCCGCACGTCGAGCGCGCGGGAAAGCTGCGCCATCGCTCCGTCGAAGCTGCCGGCCTCCTCGATCCAGCGCGTGAGCGCGTCCCGCTCGTCAATCACCGCGCGCACCATGTCCTTGAGGGTCAGGTCGGCCGCAACGAGCACCGCCTGTTCGAGGGCGCGGCCGAGCGGACCGTCGGGGCTCTCTGCCGCCTCGAGCAGCACCGCGAGGATGAGGTCATTGAGCATTCGCGCCTCGGTGACCTCGTCGAGCACCTCGAAGCGCGCGGCAACGTTTGCCTCGAACGGGAACAGGTGCAGCAACTGCGTGCAGAAGGCGTGGATGGTCTGCACTTTCAGCCCGCCCGGCGTTTCCAGCGCCACCGCAAAGAGCTGCCGCGCCCGCAGCCGGGTCGCGGCGTCGATCGCCTTGACACCCGCCCGGCGCATGGCCGCATCGAGCATGTCGTCGTCGAGCAGGGCCCAGGCGCGCAGCTCCGCGAACACCCTGTTCGCCATATTGGCGGCCGCGGCCTTGGTGAAAGTGATGCACAGGATGCGCGCAGGATCGACGCCCGCCAGCAGCAGGCGGATGACGCGCTGAGCGAGTACGTGGGTCTTCCCGGAGCCGGCATTGGCCGACACCCAGGCCGAGCGATCCGGGTCGGAGGCTTCGGTTTGCCGCTCGATCACGGCATCGGGAATTTTCTTCTCGATGCTCATGCGCGATCACTCGCCGTCACCCTGAGGCGGCTGCGCGAAGCAAAGCCCTCGAAGGGCGACAGCCCCCAGGTCTGCGACCGCTCATCCTTCGAGGCTCGCCCTTGGGGCTCGCGCCTCAGGATGACGGAGCAAGCGCGGTGCATGATGACCCTCATGCTCCGCCTTCCTCCTTTCCGCCACCAGCCAGCGACCATTCCTGAACGCGGGCGAGATGGTCGTAGGTGCCGTAATGGTTCGACCACATCGGATGCAGCAGCGAATAATATGGTTTCGTGGTATCGGCGAACTCAGCCAGCACCTTGGTCAGCTCGGCGAGGGCATGATCGGCCTGGCTGTCCGGCGTGCCCTCCTTGAATGTGATCGGACATTCTTCGCCCGCTTCGGCGCCACCGCGCAGCCGCACGTAAAGCAGTTCCGCGACCGAGCCGCCGGCCGGGATTCCCTCGAAGCCGCCGTTGCGCAGGATCGCGGCTTCGAGCGTGAGCTGCGGCGACAGCCCGGTGCGCACCTGCCGCTCCGACGGCGGCTGTCCAGTCTTGTAGTCGAGGATGGCGTAGCGTCCGTCCTTGAGGCGCTCGATGCGGTCGGCCCGCACCGTCAACGCGACCTTGTCGGCCCCGAACGGGATTTCGATCTTGCCGCCGGTTTCGACGTCGATCTGCGTCAGTCCGGCGCGACGCGCGATCTCGAAGCCGGCGAGCCAGTGTGCGATGCGCCTGAAGCGCGGCCACCAGAACGCGCGCGCCTCCGGGAACGCGGCGAGCGGCCTGAACAGCCGTTCACCGATCTCGATCAGCGTCCGCGCCGGATCGTCCGGCAGCGTGTCGGGATAGGCCTTGCCGAATTCGCCGATGGCGTTGTGGATCACGGTGCCGCGCCCGGCGGCATCCGGCGGCGCGTCGATGTCGTCGAGCGGCCGCAGCTTCAAGACATGTCGGGCGTAGATCGTATAGGGATCGCGCAGCAGGTCCTCGATCTCCGTGACGCTGAGCCGCCGCGGCCGGGCCTCGAAGGGCGGCGTCGGCGCCGGCCGTTGCGCCGGCTGCGGCGCATCGGTCTCGTCGAGCTTGCGGGCGAGCGCGATGTAACGCGCGCCGCGCGCCAGCGCGGTGTCCCAGCGCTTCTTGCCGGTGACGGCCGCGAGCCGCTGCACGAAGCGCGAGGCGACGGTCGGCGCGCCGGCGAGCTTTGCCGCGCGGCTGAGGATGACCTTTTTCGCGCCGAGCGCCTGGGCGAAGTCGTGGGCCGACAGGCCGATGCGTCGCTCCGGCAGGTCGAGCCCGAGCTCGTGGCGCATGGTGCGCGACAACCAGGGATCGCCGCGCGTTTCCGGCGGCCATACGCCCTCGACCAGCCCGCCGAGCACCAGGCGGTCGACCGACTGCAGGCGCGACTCGATGGTGCCGAAGATGCGCACGGGCGCGTCGCTTCCGGCGGCGTAGATCGTCCTGTTTCCGATCGCCGCGTGGAACAGGCCGGCGTAGTCCGCGGTACCGATCTCGAACGCGCCGGACTGCTGAATCTCGGCAAAGCCGCGCGCGAGATCGTCTGTCATCGCGCCGAGATTGCCGACGGCCTCGGCATGGCGTCGCGCCAGCTCTGCGACCGAGTGCGCGCCGCGCGGCAATCCCTCCAACGGCGCCAGCGCCTCGCGAAGCTGTCTCACGAGCGCGGCGGCGCCGCGAAGCTCGCCGTCCGTCAGCAGCAGGCGCGGATCGGTATAATGCAGCGACGAGCCCGTCTTCGCGCGATGCTTGGCGATCTCGCCGCCGATGAAGCCGAGGGCCTCCTGCAGCCCGGCGGTGCCATGCCGGGGGCGCGGGCCGCGCAGCGCCGCGCGTTCGAGCGCGGAAACATCGGCCTGATCGAATTGGCCCGCCGGGTGCTTGAGCAGCGCCAGCAGCGGGACCGGCGCGACGCCGCCGAGCGCGGCCTGCGCGACGAGCCGCGCGAACGTCCCCTCCGGCGTGTCGGCGAGCGAGACGCCGCGGGAATCCTCGACCGGCACGTTCCAGCGCGCCAGCGCCGCCTTCACCCGCCGGCCGAGCCCGACGTCCGGCGTCACCAGCGCGGCGGTCTCATCCGTTTCCATCGCCTCGCGCAGCGCAACGGCGATAGCGAGCGCTTCCTCTTCCGCATTGGCGGCCTCGATCACCGCGATGTCGCGCATCGCCGCGTCGGCGCGCGCGGCAAATGACGGGGCGGCGAGCCGGTCCTTCCACAATGCGCTCGACGCGGCGGGCCGCAGCGCCTCCGACACGACGGGCTCGCGACCGTGCGGCGCCGGCGCGGCCAGCGCCTTGACGTCCGCCCGCGTGACGCCGATGCGCCTGAGCAGCGCGGCCAGCGCGAACTGCGGATGGCCGTGGTTCGCCTCGGTGTCCGTGGAGATCGCGGCCCAGGTCGCCTCGTCGAGGTCGGTGTCGAGCCCGGGCAGCACCAGTGCGCCGTGCGGCAGCCGCGCGATCGTTTCCAGCAGCGTCGCGGTGGCGGGGATCGATCCGGTGGAGCCGGCGGCGATCACCGGCCCGCCGGTTTTGGCGAGCCGCGCGGTCTCCGCCGCGATCAGCCTGTCGCGCCGCTCGACAGGCTCGATGCGGCCTTTCTCCGCGAGGATCGCCGGCCAGTTGGCGCGGATGAATTTCAGGAAATCGAGCGTGACCGTCCAATACTCGTCGAACTCGTCCGGCACCAGCTCGTCGAGCCGCTCCCATCGCACCTGCCGCGTCTCGATGTCGTCCATCAGCCGCGCCAGGTCCTGCGCCAGCGCGAAAGCGGTGAGGGGATTGTTGGCGACAAGCGGCGCGCGGTCCCGCTCGCGCGCCGCGATCGTGTCCGCCCAGCGCAGGATCATCGCGGCGAGCGGCATCGTGCGGCCAAGCCCGCTCAGCGCCTCCGGCAGGTCGAGCGCGGCCTCTCCGGTCGCGGCCTCGGCAAAGGCGATCTCATCCTCGTCGATGTCGCCGAGCGCGACGATGCGCGGCAGCATCGCGGCGCCGCCCGTCACGCGCGCCCTTAACACCTCGCGCGCCAGCCGGCAGGCGCGCCGGCTCGGCAGGTAGAGCGTCGCGGAGGCCAGCGCCAGCGGGTCGGGAAGATGTGGAAATCCCGGCACTTCCTTGACGGTCAGCGCGTCGACCAGCGCCGGCAGGAACGGCGCCGAGGCGGGGATGTTGAAGATGCGGGAGGGCGAAGCGGCAGATGTCATCGTCATTCCAGGGCGCGTGCCATAGCGTGTCGAAGACGCGCGTGAACGCGCTTATGGCGGGCGAATCCGGAATCCATAACCCCGGTAGCGGGAAAAGTCGCGACGTTAGTGAGCATGGATTCCGGGCTCCCTCGCCGCGCCCGGTCCCCGGAACGACAAGTTACTGTGTGCTCGCCTTGATGGCCGCCTCGGCGGCGGCGACCGCCTCCGGCGTGCCGACATGCATCCATAGCCCGTCGAGTCGCAGGCCGGACAGCCGCCCGGCGGCCGCGGCGCGCTCGAACAGCGACGTCAGCGAAAATGTGCCCGCCGGCGCGCCGATAAAGAGCATGGGCGACAGAATCGCCGCGCCGGCATAGACAAAGGGCGCAACGTCGCGCTCGCCGCGCCGCGTGAGCCGCCCGTCGGGGTTCATCGCGAAATCGCCGCGGCCGGAATAGCCGATGCTGCCGGCGGCCGGCGCCAGGAGCAGCAGGCCGTCCATCGTCGCCGGATCGAATGCCTGCGCCAGCCGGACGAGATTCGGCGTCGCGCCCTCGAGCCAGATCGAGTCGGCATTGACGTGAAAGAACGGCTCGCCGCCGAGGATGCCGAGCGCCTTCACCACCGCGCCGCCGGTGCCGAGCAGTTGCGCCCGCTCATCCGAGATGACGATACGGGGTCGCGCGCGGGCGGCGAGGTGGCGCTCGATCTCGTCGGCGAGATAATGGACGTTGACGACGGCGGTCTCGACGCCGGCGTCGGCCAGCCGATCGAGCATGTGATCGAGCAGCGTCTTGCCGCCGACCTCGACCAGCGGCTTTGGCTTTGTCTCGGTGAGCGGCCGCATGCGGGTGCCGAGCCCGGCGGCGAGCACCATCGCGGTCCGCGGTGTTTTGTTTTCCGTCATCGTTCAGATCGGTTTCAGCGCCGGCACGTTGTCATCATACCAGACGCGCAAGGGCGCCAGCGCCGGATGCGCCAGCGATCGTTGCAGATAGGCCCATACGCGCGGCATGTGACGAAGATATTGCGGCTTGCCGTCGCGGCGGTCGAGCCGGGCGAAGATGCCGAGGATTTTCGAGGCGCGCTGCGCCGCGAGCGTGGCGTAAAGCCGCGCAAAGCCGGGCGCGTCGAAATCGGGTTCCTTCAGCCGCGCGCGGACATAGCGGCTGAGCAGCGCGATCTCCATTTTCTCGGGCACGTCGACGCGCGCATCCTGGAGCAGCGAGGCGACGTCGTAGGCCGGCGGGCCCATGACGGCGTCCTGGAAATCGAGCAGGCCGATGCGTTGGACGCCCTTTCGCTCCGGCAGCCACATCAGGTTCGGCGAATGAAAGTCGCGCAGCACCCAGGTGCGAGCGCCCTCCATGGCCGGCGCCAGCGCGGCACGCCACAGCGAGAGGTAGGTTTCACGCTGGGCCGGCGCCAGAACCGCACCGAGTCGCGGCAGATACCAGTCCGGCAAGAGCTCGACCTCGATCAGCAGGGCGTCGATGTCATAGTGCGGCAGCGTGTAATCGACGCCCGGCTCGACCGGCAAGGTATCCGGCAAGACCTGCCGATGCAGCGCCGCCAGCACGTCGGTCGCCGCCTCGTAACGGTCCTCGACCGGCGCGGGCGGCGCGCCGGCTGCAATGAAGTCGTTGCCGAAGTCTTCCAGCAGCAGCAGACCGGCCTGGCGGTCTGCGGCGATGATCTCGGGCGTGGAGAAGCCGCGCTGGCGCAACGCGCGCGCCACCGCGATGAACGGCGTCACATCCTCGGCGAGATGCGCGATCGCGCTGTAAGGCCTGCCATCGCGGACCGGCGGTCCATCCGGGCGCCGCGGCGCGTTCATCAGCAATACCGACCGGCCGCCGCGCGTCAGCCGTTCATAGGAACGGGTCGAAGCGTCTCCGGCGAGCCGCCGGCGCTCGGCCCTGGCATAGCCGGCGGTGTCGAGAAAGCGCCGCACCACGCAGAGTCGCTCGAGACGGGCCGCGGCGGTGCCGTAGCCGCTGACACGCGCATTGCGGCCGGCGTTGCCCTGTGCCGGCGATAGCGTCAACGCCACGTCGAAGCGGTCGGCCGGCAGGAAACCGGTCGCGCGATCGGGCCACTCCAGCAGCACCACCGCCTTGTCCGGAATGTCGTCGAAGCCGAGCTCGGCCAGCTCGGCCGGTCCGCTCAGCCGGTAGAGATCGGCATGGACCAGCGGGAAACGTGGCAGGTCGTAGCTCTGCATCAGCGTGAAGGTCGGGCTCGGCACCTCGATCCGCTCATCGCCGGCGAGATGGCGGATCAGCGCGCGGGCGAACGTGGTCTTGCCGGCGCCGAGGTCGCCGGACAGCGTCACCGTGTCGCCCGGCTCGAGCGCGCCGGCGAGCTCTACGGCCAGCGCGCGGGTTGCCGATTCGTCGGCAAGCGCGACGTCGAAGCTGGCGATTGCCGAATCGTCAGTAGGCATCAGCTTATCGTTTGTCGCTGCCGGATCCCGCGCAGACCGGGACCTTCATCGCCACCGTGTCGGAACGAGGCTCCTGGATCGCCGCTTTCGCCGGCGAGAGCAAGGACATCATGCGGCGGTCCGCTCGGCCTCGTGGCCGATCGGGAAGATACAGGTGACGGTGGTGCCGCGCCCGATCGCGGAATCGAGCGTGACTGTTCCGCCGTGCAGCTCGACGAACGAGCGCACCAGCGACAGCCCCAGGCCGGCGCCGCGGTGTTGCGAGCCTTGCGAATGGGTCTCGAACAGATCGAATACCTTGTCCCGCACCTCGTCCGGAATGCCGGGGCCGTGATCGGTCACCGAGAAGACGATCGCGTCAGGACGACGCTCGGCGACGAACGCGATCGTCTCACCCGGCGGCGAGAAACCGGCAGCATTGGACAACAGGTTGAACAACACCTGTCGCACGCGGCTGGCATCGGCAATGAAACTGCCGATGCCGGGCGGTGCCTTGACGTCGAGCGTGATGTTGTCCTTGGCCAGCCGGTCCTGGATGCCTTCGGCGGCGGCATCCATGGTGGCGCGGATGTCGACCCGGCCGAGGCTGAGCGTCATCGCCCCGGCGTCGATGGTCGCCAGATCGAGGATGTTGTTGATGATGGCGAGCAGCGAGTTGGTCGACATCGTGATGTAGGAGAGATATTCGCGCTGCTTGGCGGTGAGCGGGCCGAATGTCGGATCGCTCAGGAAATGCGCGAAGCCGATGATGTTGGTCAGCGGCGAGCGCAGCTCATAGGACACGTGATGGACGAAATCGATCTTGATCTCGTCCGCGGTTTCCAACGCCTCGTTGCGTTCGCGCAGCGCGCGCTCGACATTGACCGTGTCGCTGACGTCCTGGAACGTCAGCATGGTGGCGCCGTCCGGCAGCGGTACGCTCGACCAGTTGATCGCCATGCCGTCGCGACGCTCGATGCGGCCGCCGACCGGCTCGCGGTTGTCGATCGCCGTGACGGCCGCGCGCACCCGGCGCCACAGTGCGTTGTCGTCGTGCTGCGCCTGGCACCAGGCGGCCACCGCCTCGATATGCGGGCGTTGCGCCAGCGCGTCGCCGGTCAGCTTCCACATGCGCTCGAAGGCCGGGTTGTGCAGGCGGATGCGGCCGTCGGAGGCGAACACCGCGACCGCTTCCGACAGGTGGTCGAGCGTCTCGCTCTGCACCTTGATCATCGCATCGTAGCGACGATGCAGGTCGAGCCGCTCGGTGACGTCGTCGAACAGGTAGGTCACGCCGCCCTGCGGATTCGGAACAATGACGACCCGCAGCGTGCGGCCGTCGGGCAGGTGCCACATTTGCTCGGCCGGCTCGCCGGCATGGTAGGCGCCGTGTAACTGGGCTTTCCATTGCCGGAAATTCTGCTGCTGCGGCAGCTTGTCGGCCTCGCGCAGCCGGTCGAGCAGGGCGCCGTCAGACGGCGCTTGGTCGAGATAACCGGCGTCGAGCTCGAACAGCGCGCGGTAGGCCGCATTATAGAAGGCGAGTTTCTGGTCGGCGGTGAAGATCGCGACGCCGGTGGTGAGCTGATCGAGGATCCGGCGGTGGGCGTCGCTGATGCGGGCCAACTCGCTGCGCATGGTCGCGATGTCGGTCGCGTCGATGGCGATGCCGGCCGAGCCGCGTCCGCTCGGTGCATCGATCACGTCGAAGATGCGCCGCTCGCGTGCCGCGATCGCCGGCAGCCGGCCGGAGAAGCCGCGGCCCGCCGCGCGGGCTTTCGTCAGCTCGGCACGGGCCGTCCGATCGAACATCTCGATGCCGTTCTCGACCGCCTCGCTGGCGTCCTTGGCTTCGACCGCGCGCACGTAGGCGGTGTTGACGAAGGTGAGAAGGCCGCTTTCGTCGCGCATCCAGATCGGCGCGGGCAGCGCATCGACGAGATCGCGCAGCGTCGCCGCGGTGGCGAGCACGTTCTGATACCGCATCGTGAGCTCGGCAAGGTCGGCCTTGCTGCCGCTGACCTCGCGCAACCGCAGCACGGCGCGGCCGCCGATGGCGCGGCCGATCGCCTCGATCGGCTGGCCGCTGATGCTGTGCAGCGTCATCATGAACGCGCGGCCTTGCGCGCACAGCATGTCGACCGCGTTCTTCATGTCTTGCGCGACGCTCGGCTCGAGCCAGGTGTCGAAGGCGAGCAGCTGGTCCGCGGTTGCGCCCTGCAGGATCGCGGTGACGTCGCCGACGACGTCCGGCTTCTCGCCGGCGGCGGTCCACGCCACCAGGACCTGCGGCTCCGACATCAGCAGGGTCTTCATGCGGTCGGTTTCGGTGCGCATCGCGGCGATCTCGTCGCGCGCGGCGCTTTCGAGCTGCGCGGCGCGGGCCCGGGTGCGCACCAGCATGATCGCGGTGACGACGGCGAAGCAGAGCAGGCCGAGCGTCAGGGCCAGGGTGGCGATTTCCTGCCGGCTGAGGCTGGTGAAGATCGAAACCGCCGCGTCGACGATGCTTTGCGGATCAATCGCGGCTTCGGCGGCATCGCTGAAGGCGACGGACGAAGCCGCCGCCACGGCAAGGAATCCGCCCCGCCGCGGGCCAGAACGCAGCCTCTCGTTCCGCGCCCGGATTGTCTCCGGCATTCTCGCTGTGCCCCTGGGACGAGCGGCGTCCGCCGCGCCGCTCGCGAATCACACGACTTTACCCCCGCGGGGACTCGCGCCGAAAGAGTCCAGATCGTGAACGGAATCGTTAAAGCGCCTGGAAAATCAGAGGGAATCGCGTGGCGGGCTGCTATCGCGCGCCGGTCGAGCCGAAACCGCCGGCGCCCCGTTCGGTTTCGTCCAGCGCCTCCACCTCGCGCAGCCGGACTCGCGTCACCGGCGCGATCACCAGCTGCGCGATGCGCATGCCGCGCTCGATCGTGACCGGTTCGCGGCCGAGGTTGACGAGCAGCACCTGGATCTCGCCCCTGTAGTCGGCGTCGATGGTGCCGGGCGCGTTGAGCACGGTGACGCCGTGGCGGGCGGCGAGGCCGGAGCGCGGCCGCACCTGCGCTTCATGACCGAAGGGCAGGGTGACAGCGATGCCGGTCGGAACCAAAATCCGCTCCCCCGCCCCAATTATGACCGATGTGGCGACCGCGGCCAGCAAGTCAAGCCCGGCAGCATTCGCGCTCTGATAGGACGGCGGCGGCAGATCGCGGCCGTGCGGCAGGCGGACGATCTGGACGTCAAGGGTCATCTTGTCTTCAGGGCCTCCACCACGCGGTCGACCAGCATCCGTGCCACGTCCTCTTTTGATTGCGGCGGCCAGTTTTCGACACCGTCGCGCGTGACTAGCATGACAGTATTGCTGTCGCCGCCCATGATGCCGGTCTGCGGCGACACGTCGTTGGCCACGATCCAGTCGCAGCCTTTACGCTCCAGCTTCGCCTTCGCGTTGGCAATGACGCTCTCGGTTTCGGCGGCGAAGCCGATCACCAGTTTCGGGCGATTCTTCTGCATATGGGCGATGGTCGAGAGGATGTCTGGATTTTCAGTGAGCGTGAGTTCCGGTGTGCGCGCGCCGGGCGTTTTCTTGATCTTCTGCGTGCCGGCGTCCTTGACCCGCCAGTCGGCGACAGCCGCCGCAAAGACTGCGACATCGACCGGCAAGGTCGTCTCGACGGCCGCCAGCATCTCGCGCGCGCTTTCGACCTTGACGACTTTGACGTGGGCAGGATCGGGCACCGTCACCGGACCCCTGATGAGGGTCACGGTGGCTCCGGCGGCGGCCGCGGCGGCGGCGATGGCGTGTCCCTGCTTGCCGGACGAGCGGTTGGCGATGTAGCGCACCGGGTCGATCGGCTCATGCGTCGGGCCGGAGGTGACGATGATGTGCCGGCCTTTCAAACGGCCTGCGCCATTCGCCTTCTTTGCATTGTCGGGCCGCAGCAGCGGCGGGGCGGCCGGCGGCGGGTCGGCGAACAGGGCTTCGATACCGGCGACGATCTCGAGCGGCTCGGCCATGCGGCCGGGACCGTATTCACCGCAAGCCATGTCGCCGTCGTTGGGCCCGACGAAGCGCACGCCATCGGCCTTGAGCTGCGCGACATTGCGCTGCGTCGCCGGATGCAGCCACATACGCACATTCATCGCCGGCGCCGCCAGCACCGGCTTGTCGGTGGCGAGCAGCACGGTGGCGGCCATGTCGTCGGCGAGGCCGTTGGCCATGCGCGCCAGCAGATCGGCGCTGGCCGGCGCCACCACCAGCAGGTCGGCATCGCGCGACAGCTCGATATGGCCCATCTCGGCTTCGTCGGTCAGCGAGAAGAGAGTGTCGTAGACCTTGTCGCCGCTGAGCGCGGCGACGCTGAGCGGCGTG
>CAZNTY010000028.1:0-5648 GCA_964576085.1 uncultured Undibacter sp.
ATCAGCGCCCATCTCTTGCTTGACGGACAGCCGTTGATGTCCTGCAAGATGCCGCCAAGATATGTTCTGAGTTTGGAGAACATTAGCGTTTCTGGCAGAATTTGCGGACATGATCTTGCAGCGCACGATTGCGCTCGCGAAGATCGACATAGGCTCGCCTGACGCCGAGATCGTCGTCAAGCAGCCCGCGCTCTGTCAGCGGAGCCGAGACCTCCGGGAGGACGGCGGCCGGCCCCATCAGCACGTCCGCAGGCTGGCAGTCGTTAACGTATGCCGTTGAGCAGGCCGATAGCATCAGGCCCAAGGTCGCAGGCGCGATCATCCTTGACAACATATGGCACCCTCTTGATTAAGATTTTGTAACGATCCTCTGTGGCGGTCTGTGAAGCCCGTACAGCGGCGTCTTCTTTTGCCGCTGCTTTGGACTGAGAAACGGCAGAATGCGCCTGAGCGCGTTCCTGTGCCTCCGAGCACGAAGATTTACCAATGTGAACGCCGTACAGGAACACGGCGACGACCGTCGCCAATACTCCTGCGAGCAACCATGGCATGACGCTACCTAGAGATAGCGAAAGAATCTTTCCCATCTAGCCGTTCCTTATCTGGGCTATCACCCTGTCGGCGCGGGCCGGGGTTTGCTCCCGCCATAAACTTTCCTCAAGATGGTCCGCAGCCGCCGCCCACTGTTTTTGCCGGATCAGGGCCAAGGAATGAACAAATTCACGAATGCCGTGACCGCCAAGTTGGAACCGCATATTGACCAAGGCGCGCCGGCGAGCGTCGGTATCGCAGGCGCGGAACCAGTCTTCCCCGGAAATGTCCGCCACGGCGCGGCCTATGTCGTCGTCCAGAACGGCGTCGATCTTGGCGTCATCCCAGTGACCCGCCGGCAGTTCCGTGCGGGACAGTTTGTGTCCCACCCCGATGGTCTGATTCCCAAACTGATCGCTATAGACATCGTGCCGCCTGCCCTCGTCGCGCTCAAGTTCGGCGCGCATGGCGGCAAGGTCGATCGCCGGGATCACGGCTAATGCCTGGTACGCTTTCCCCTGATCTCCTTCCATGTCAGCACGGTGAAGTACACCGCAGCCGGTATGGCGCAGACTTCGGGGATGGCGTGAAAGGCGCTACCGATAATGGACAGAACGCCGCTCGTGATCCAGGCGGGCGAATCGGGAGTGCGACTAAGCGCGGTGTCAAGAGAAAGCAAGGGCCGGCAACTCCCGTTCGTTGCGGCCCCTACGGAAAATTACTTATGCGATTCGGCTTGACATGGCAAGACTCGGCTATGGGACCAGGAACACGAGCGGCACTGCGGTAGACACAGCGTCAGGAGTCGTATCGGGATATGGGTCCGGCAAGGCGCCATATGTCCAGGTCGCCTGGTATCCAATCGCAGTCGTATTGGTTGACGGACTGCCGAGCCAATGATTCATTAAAGAAGACTGGCCGCCGCCTGCGCCTTCGACGGTGCAGGTGCCTCCCGTGATGTTAGCTCCGATGACGCACCAATACAAATTCCCGGGCGTCAGCGACAGGCTGATGGCGGATGAATCCTTGTCGCCGCTCGAATCGCCTGCGACTTCCCCGAAATCGAGCAGCAAAGCGCCCGGACAACAATTTACGGCGTCGTTGGAATATATGCCGAACCGTATCTTAGTTCCCGCGCTTCCGCCGCCGACAACGCGCAGCCTGGCTTTTGTGAACGTTACGCCGGTCGCGACGAAAAATGGGTGTGTGTATAGCGTGCTATTCGCCACGATCTTGTTAGTTACTCCGGTAATCGGCATGGTGTATGGACGACCAGAGAGATAGCCGGGGTGAGGAATTGTGTTGCCAATACCAGAGGCCGCCGCGCTGAGAATGCCGCCGCTGGCTGTTATCGTTGCCCCGTCCGGTTTGCACAGACCGAACTGAGAGGAGGAGCACTTCTGCACGGCGGGCGCGGCGTCGCTGCGCATGAAAGTGGATGCAGACCCGTTGACTGCAACGTCGCTCGCAGTCGCCGTGGGGTTGGCCCCGGTCGGTATGGAGCCTCCGGTCGTCACCTGCGCCCAAGCGCCGTTCTGATAGATGAAGTGCGCCTTGACGGTGGTGTCGTGTACTTCAAGCCCCTCGGCGGGCGACGAGATGGCGTTGCGCTGCGTCGTCGTCATGCGCGGCGGCAGGAACCCTTGCGTAGTGGACTGTAGATCGAGAATAGCGGAGGCGTCGGGCGTGGCGCTGATCGAGCCTACTACAGCGGGACCGAGTATGTTTTGCTTCGCCGCTTCGACCCTAAGTTTCTCGGCAACTGTGGTGCTGCCTAACGGAGAAACAAGAAAAGATAGCCTGCCCCCCATCGCTGTATCGGAAGGCGTCGGCTCGATGATAGTCTGTTGGACTCTGGCGAACTCTTTGAACCCTGTGTTGCCATACCCTTGGAATATAAAGCGCGTGTTGTCTGATTGCAAAGCAGCTGACGGAGAAGAGATAGTGCCCCGTGCAGTGCTGCAAGTAAGTCTAACAGTATTCGCCGAACCGTAGCCAAAAGTATTTAGCCCGCTTACCCCTTCTCCTCTAATAGCTAACGAAAAACCGCCACCTGTTTTCGCGAACAAAGCATTCGCCGAGTTTAAGCCAAATGAAAAAGCTCCCGAAACAGCGGCCGACACGCGATAAGTAATGCCGTCTGGTGCGGAAGGCTCGTAATAAAACCCTGTGTCTGTAGCGTGGATAGAGCCGCTAGGCGCTGCTGCGCTGCCGTCCGCCAAATGCGTTCCTACGACGGTGACGGCCCCAGTATCGGCTATCGTCGCATCGCCGCTCATCGCAACGTCGGCAGCCGTATTCGATGCATCGCCTACGAAGATATGGTTGTGCGTCAGGGGCGGCGTTGGAGACGCCGCGTCTTCCCATGTCGGATTGGCGGCGGAGCCGTGCGTCGTTAGGACCTGACCGTCCGTACCTGGATCGAGCACCGCCCATGCATCCGCATCGCGATACAGAATATCACCCTGCACAGAGCCGATCTTGTCGAGGAATGTCGTAATGTTGAAATTGACGCCAAGCCCGCTCGCGCCGACGCTGCCGGCGTCGATGTGCAGGCGGTTGAGATAATCGCGAAGCTCGGTCTCGGAGAGCGGTCTTGGATGGCCGCGACCGCTGCCGAAATGTCCGACAAGACCTTCCGCCATCGCCCCGCGAATGCCGCGCAAAGTTGTATTGCTCATGGCGGCGGCAGCAGATAAGTCTGCCCCTCCTTGCGCATACGCTCGTCGAGACGGCGCGCATAGCCGGGATTGAGGGCTTCGGCAAGCTGATTATAGACGTAATAGTCCATGGCCGCCTTGGTCCAGAAGAGAGACGTTCCGGGCGTCTGTCGCCACGCTAGGCCGAAGAGATGCTGATTGGCGCGGTTGAGATCGGCCTGTTTCGGGCCGCCCGCCTTTCCCATCGCGCGAACGTATTCTACGAAACTGTCGCCCGCGCGCAGCCCGAACTCGGCTTCGGGCCCGACGAACTTCTCCGGCACGCTCTCGACAAGGCTCTGGTTCGGTTGCCCGCTGTCGCCAAGAAGGACTTCGCCGTATATGCCTGTAGCCTGCTTGGCGAAGGCTTTGATGAAGGCTTGATAGCCCGGCGTATCGAACACGGAGCCGTGTTTCTGCGCATCCCAGTCGGTTATATCCAGCGGCGTCTTGCCCATGGCGATGTCCTTGAGCGCATTGACCGCATAGAATGTCAGGGTTCCCATAACCATGAGCCGCGCAAGGCCCCGAGCGGCGTTCGGGTTGCGGCCGGTGACGACATCGGCCAGCATTTCCGGCACGGATTTGGCTTCTGCTGTATAGCCATATAGCTCCCGCGCCAGATGCTTGAACACGTAGTTGACCATGAAGCCCTTGAGGGCGAGGGCCGTGCGATAGCCGAAGCCGAGCGCAGTGCCTTCATTGGCAAGCTGTGTCCCAAGCCCGATGCGGGCCTGCAATTCGAGAGACTGCGACACCGTAGAGCGGTCGGCGGTCTCCCCGAGCATGTTACGAAAGCGGTCGGCAAGGTCGGCTCTGGCGCGGACAAGCTGCGCTTCGGTCGCATTTGCGCCGACGAGCGGCCGAAAGCGGTCTGGGGCCATCTCTCTAACAGCCTCAGCCGTCAGGGCCCTTTCGCCCCAGTCGTTTATCTCCGCGCCTTCCTGCGAGCGCAGAATGTCCCAGTGCGGCTCTCCGATACCGTACTTCTCAAGCTGGCCGCGCTCGAAAGCGTTCAGGTCTCCATAGCGCAATCCGGCGCGCTGCCAATAATAATGCGCATCCGCGATAACAGAATTGAGCCGAGTCCTGTTAACCCATTGGTTGTGGCCTCCATATTTCATGACGCCGCGCATGAACTTCGTTGCGGTATCGCTCGCGACATGGCCGCCGGTCACGGGATCGAGCGGCGTCATCAGCCCTTCGAGATGAACGGCGTAGTTGGCGGCCACCTTGGCACGGGTCGCTGCATCCATGCCGGCCGGCATAATCTGCCGGAACCAGGCATCCATGAACGCCTTCGTGGCCGACATGCCGGTCGCCTGCGCCACCTGAGACGCGCGAATCGCCATGTCTCCGGTGAGAGACCAGATCGAGTTTTGTAGGGCGGCGGCGCTGGTCCAGACCCGACCGGCTTCGAGATAGCGGTAAACGGGATTGTCGCCGCGCATCCCCGCCCTGTTATTGAGCAGGTTCCAGTCGTTTTTCTTCATCTTCTTGTAGGCCGCGTCCAGGCTTTTAAGGCCCACGGAATCCTTGCGCGCCCGGAGTGTCTCGGCGCGTTCGTGATATATCTTGTCGAACGTCGCTTCCGGGTTCGGACCCAGCTTCGACATCAGGCCGTAATCTCTGCCGCCCATGCGAAGCTCGGAATCCACGATCTCCGCAATGCTGCGCCCAGCCCCGAACTCCTCCATGTACGCCACTTCGTCTTCCGCAGACTTGAACGCCATCTGGCGCTGATAACTATGGCGCTTGCCGAGATTGCGTGTCCCCATGCCGGGTGGCCCGCTGTCCGGGCCGATATGCGTGTTCGAGGACATATCCGTCCAGATCAGATCGAGGACCGCGCGGCGTTCCTTCTCGTCCGCATTCGCCAATTCCCCGTCGAATGCCCGCCGCCAATCCATGCGTTTATATACGTTATCGACCCAATAAGCCCTGGCTTCCGCAGAACCGGCGGTCTTGCCGCCTGCCGCCGCGATCTTCACGGCATCATGGCCGCGCCGGAAGATGGCGTCGCTGTTCTTGCCGATGAATGCTCCTGCGCGGTTGAGATCGAGGCGCAATAGTTCGCGATGCTTTTCGAGAATGGCGGCGGTTTTGGCGGCTAGCGAGCCCCACTTGGATTCGACCTGAGCCTCGCTCAGGCCATTGCGAGCGTCATATAGCGCGCCGCCGACAACGCGATTATTGGCCGGATCGACCGCAAACTTATCCACCCCGGCCTTGACGAAATCCGCGATCATGGCCTGAGAGCGGCGCTGGCTTTCGTGTGTCGCCCGCATCATGGCGCTATCGTGGGACGACTCGAATTTCGAGGGCGCGCCGCGCACGATAGATTCCAGAATAGCGCCTTCGTTCTTGACTTGCGGAGCTACACGTTCAAAACGATCCAGTTCGCGGCGCGCCGCCAGA